>DATMNR010000124.1:0-9094 GCA_035568795.1 Ktedonobacteraceae bacterium | reverse complement strand
CCGAACGCGAAAATGACCCATCTTCACTTGGATTGCGTTTCCATTCCAGTGTGCCCATTTACGCGGGTGATATGCCAATCGGCGTGCTTAATGTTGCCAGTGAAGATTGGCGAGAACTCGCAGCTGAAGAGCTGCAACTGCTGCACATTATTGGTGACCAGATTGGCCTTGCCATTCAACGTGCTCGTATCTCAGCAGAGCATACTCAGGCAGCAACTCGGCTTGCGACTATTGAAGAACGCAACCGCTTGGCGCGCGAGATTCATGATACCCTCGCGCAGGGTATGACGGCAATAACACTTCAACTTGAAACGGCCGATGCGCTGGCAAGTTCCAACCCAGTACGTGCTCAAGAGGCTATTCGCCGTGCTCTGAATCTTGCTCGCAAAAATCTTGAAGAAGCGCGTCGTTCTGTGATTGATCTGCGTGCTGTTTCTTTGCAAGATCGCACATTGCCAGAAGCTTTAGAGGCTCTTATGCAGGAAACAGCGCAGGAAGGAATCGAGTTCGACTTTCACTTTGCGCCAGCCAACGAGTTTCCGCTTCTGTCACCAAAGCTGGAAGCAGGCGTCTATCGAATCGCGCAAGAGGCGCTTGCTAACGCGTATAAGCATGCGCAGGCGAAACATATTGTGCTATCGCTTTACATAGAGGATGGCAATCTCTGTTTGTATGTACAGGATGATGGTTGTGGTTTTCTTCCTGATGAAGTAACTCAAACAACACACTCACCGGCAAATGCTAAAATGGAACATTTCGGCTTAACTGGCATGAATGAGCGTGTTAAATTGCTTGGCGGCACACTCTGCATTTCGAGCGAACCTGGAGCGGGTACGTGTGTTGCGGCCTGTATTCCGTTGGATGAAGGACGAGGAAAAAGATGATTCATATCTTGCTGGCTGATGATCATCCTATTGTGCGAGAGGGACTTCGCGCTGTACTTGAAACACAACCCGACTTTGAAGTGATCGGCACTCCAGAGCAAGCAGCCAATGGTGATGAAGCTCTGCGTTTAGCCCTGGAATTACAGCCAGATATCCTCCTGCTAGACCTCGAAATGCCGGTTATGGATGGTGTCGAGACTATTCGTCGTTTGCGCCAGCAACTCATCCAGGATCCGAATAAAGGAGATCGGTTCCGCCCGCGCGTTATAGTTTTCACTGCTTTCGACAACGACGAGCGCATTATTGCCGCGTTGGAAGCTGGAGCAAATGGTTATTTGCTCAAAGGTGCTCCTCGTGAAGATATTTTCAATGCTATTCGTGTTACGATGCAAGGTGGCTCTCTACTGCAACCCGTAGTAGCCTCTAAATTATTAAGACATGTAGGTCAACAACATACATCAACTTCATCTGCCCCGCTGCATAGCGCATCCTATGAGACGCTTACCGAGCGCGAACTCGAAGTTCTGGGTCTATTAGCTCAGGGTATGCCCAATAAAGAGATTGCAGCGCATTTAACAATCAGCGAACGCACCGCGAAATTCCATGTCAGTTCCATTATGGGGAAGTTGGGAGCAACCAACCGCACTGAAGCAGTCTCGCTGGCTGCCCAAAAAGGCTTGATCACGCTGCATTCGTAAGGCTTCTGAGGCGATCCTCGCAGTCACTCTCAACAGGGCGGGGGCAAGCCCCGCCCCTACAATAGAAGGCCTTGTGAGGCGGATTCTTCGTGAATAGTAAGAGAGATCCTTGCGGTCGTTCTGGCTTTAAGTTCGCGTCATTGAAGGATGCCCCTTGGCATTTACCTCTTACCCGACCTGTGATGTTTGAGGCATCTGGCTTTTAATCCAACGTTCCAGGTCTTCGCCGCTCTCGAACGAAACGATTAAAGCATAGCGCGGCTCAGGACCGGGATGCCAGGCGGCATGCCATAAACGCTGTGAGTCGATCACAAGTTGGCGATTGTGTGGCATCGCAATACGCGATTCCGTCGAAGGATCGTCCTTGTCTTCGCGCAGAATCATGTATGAGTCAGGATCATCGGAAAGTTCAAGCCAGGTGCGCACTACCCAGCCTTGATCATCAGGATTGAGACGGTTATTGTCGTCAAGGTGCAGGTTATGAACAGTCTCCTCATATGTATTGGGGTTGAGTTTAATGATGCGCACACGGCCAAAATTAGCCCCTACGTTTTTTGTCCATTGTACCAGTGTTGGGCAAATAGATGCATTTTTTGTCCAAATACCATCTTTGTCAGGCTTACCGTGATCCCAGAAGCCCGCGCACTCCATTTCACCAAGTGCAGAAGAGATAGGTGCAAAGTTCGTGTCGCCACCACTTTTCCAGTCCATATATTCGAGGCTCATCCATTCCTCCCTAGGAACAGGTGGACCCTCGTAATCACGCAATACGACAAAGCCCTTTTCAGTCAGGGCATCAAGTTTAAGGTGCATTCAGTAACTCCTTATCCAGTGAACATTAGTAAATAGATACCTGCTCTGTCTCTAAATGAACGCCATCCAGGTATCAGTTTGACTATCCATCGAAGCCTCGGAGAGGCCTCCTTCAGGGTAATTGGCACACAGTATTCTTACAATCACTGCTCAATAACCCTTTCGCTATTTTACCATAGGTTTGCTAGCAGGTGTTATGTATTGCTTGGCTAACCAGATTGTGATGTTTTTGTGATCTGGGTGGTTCTTTAGACACTCAATACCCAGCCATGCCAAAGCCAGTCTATGATGAACCTTTTCTCGCTAGCTACATGCAGTCCTGCTTGCTCACACAGGGAAAGCGCTACTTTCAATGTGTATGCGTGCACTTTGTTTCCCTTTATTTGTTGCAAGAACCATTCGAAGACTGCCCAGATGAGACGTGGCTGACGAGGAGCAAAATCTTCCACTACCAGTTGTCCACCAGGTGCCAGTAGCTTTCCCAGCCCTGCTAGAAATGCCACCGCTTCTGGCATATCGTGTAGTGCATTTGTACACGTAATCAGGTCAAAGTTCTTCTGCCCGTAAGGGAAGTTCGAAGCTGTGCCTCTTCCAATTTGCATGCGCTCTAAATGCACATGAGGCTGGTCTTTCAGCGTGGCCTGAGCCTGAGCCAGCATATCAGCGCTCGCATCCAATCCATAAGCTTCCATACCCGGTACCTGAGCGAGTAACTGCTTCAGTAGGAGTCCCGTTCCACAAGCAACGTCTAACACGCGTGGCATGCGTCCTTGCCGTTCCTTGATGCTGTGAAGTGCTGTCATATCAATCATTGCGAGTGTTTCACTCAGGGTTCTCGTATTGAATCTTTGCCAGCGAATATTGTACTGATAAGCTTGCTTCCCTTTATAATATCTGCTCATGTAAGCCTTTCTGGCGAATTACGTTATCTATATTTGCATACTATACATATACAGGCAAAAAGTTACCATAAAAAAACGGCCGTTGGGCCGCGAAGGTACCTGACCTTCCACCTCCAGGTAACTGGATTAAAATTATTATAGCTCGTTAGTGTGCAATAATCTATTATTTACGACAGTTTTCAATAGATAGGTGATCCCCTCGACGCTCTCTCATCCTGTAAGATATACTAACAGCAGCGAATCGTATCTCAAACTGGAAGGAGTGTTGATGCATGGCTCAGACCAGGACTCCACATATGACCGACTATGAGGCCGAACGTCGTAATTTTCACCTGGAAGTCCCCGAATATTTTAATTTCGCAACTGATGTGATTGGTAAGTGGGCAAGCGATCCCAATAAACTGGCAATGCTCTGGATTGGGCAGCATGGAGAAGAGGAGCACATCACCTATGCTCATTTCTCCCAACGGTCCAGTCACACTGCGAACGCCTTCGCCAAACTAGGCATTAAGAAAGGCGATTGTGTCCTTGTCATGCTGCCGCGCATACCTGAATGGTGGGAGAGCGTACTGGGCTTGATGAAGCTAGGCGCCATACCGATTCCCTGCACAACCTTGCTGACCTCCAAAGATATCCAGTTCCGTGCGGAGATTGCTGAACCTGTGGCATTCATTACAGATCGCGAGGGCGCGATCAAATTTGACCAGGTGCGCAGCAAGTGTCCTATAGTCAAAGTGACTGTGTTGGCTGAACATGAGACAGATGCCGCCGGACTTGAAGGATGGACGAGCTTTCAGCAGGTTGTAGACGAAGCGTCTCCAGAATTTACAGGACCCAAAACCCGCAGCAATGATTCATGCCTGGTATATTTTACATCAGGTACTGTTGGCTATCCCAAAATGGTGCTGCACACACACGCAAGCTATCCTATTGGTCATACCATCACTGGCAAATACTGGCTCGACCTGCATGAAGATGACCTGCACTGGAATCTTTCAGAAATGGGCTGGGCCAAGGCTGCATGGAGCAATCTGTTTGGGCCATGGATCATGGGCGCTGCGATGTTTATGCAAGATGCGCGGGGTAAATTCAATGCCATCGAAACGTTGGAGATGCTACATACATATCCTATCACCACTCTTTGTGCCCCTCCTACGGCATACCGCATGCTCGTGCTTGACGAACCAGTAGCTTATCTGAAGACCAATCCTCCGAAAGCGTTGCGACACTGCGTTGGCGCGGGTGAGCCGCTCAATCCGGAAGTCATTAAGATCTGGCAGGATGTGACGGGCATGACTATCCGCGATGGCTATGGTCAAACCGAAACGGTACTGCTGTGTGCCAGTTTCCCACCATTGTCGGTCAAATCAGGTTCGATGGGTAAGCCTTCACCTGGCTTTGAAGTCAGTGTCATCGACCATGACGGCAGCGAACTTCCTCCCAATAAAGAGGGGGATATTGCTGTGAAGATCAAGCCTCAACGTCCAACATGGATGTTTAAGGAGTACTGGCGCAATCCGGATGCAACACAGGCCTGTATTCGCGGCGATTGGTATCTTACCGGTGATCGCGCTTATAAAGATGAGGATGGCTACTTCTGGTTCGTTGGCCGTGCCGACGACGTCATTATCAGCGCAGGGTATCGTATTGGTCCATTTGAAGTAGAAAGCGCGTTGAAAGAACATCCCGCTGTTGCAGAATCTGCTGTCATTGCCAGCCCAGATGAGATGCGCGGTGAGATTGTTAAAGCATATGTCATTCTCGCTCCTGGTTATATAGCTTCTCCTGCATTGGCGACCGAACTTCAGGAGCATGTTAAGCGTGTTACTGCGCCATACAAGTATCCTCGTGAGATTGAGTTCGTCGATGCGCTCCCTAAGACCATTTCAGGTAAGATACGCAGGGTAGAGCTGAGGGAGATGGAGAGGAAAAAGAAGTTGGGGAAAGAATAAGTTGCACCTCAATGTTTTTTTTACTCCATCAGCCATTGTGATCGATGGAAGTAACACACATGATATCTACATTGTGATAGATGTTATCCGAGCTACGACGAGCATGGCTGTCATGCTCGATCAGGGTGCCACGCGAATACTTGTTGCGAGCACTATTGAAGAGGCGAAAGAAGCTGCTCAAAAGACGCCAGGAAGGCTTTTGTGCGGGGAGCGCAATGTCCAGCCTGTGCCTGGTTTCGATTACGGTAATTCTCCCGTTCAGTTTTCACAGGTCGATCTGACAGGGCGCGAACTCATCATGACAACGACCAATGGTACGCGTGCTTTCTATGCCTGCCCGTCAGATGCGACTCGCCTGGCTGGTAGCTTTTATAATGCTGAAGCCGTGGCTTTGAAAGCACTTGAAATGGCAAAGGATCAGGGTGGCAATATTCGTCTTGTGTGCTCAGGTGAACTTGATTACTTCGCCCTCGATGATGCCGTGTGCGCCGGGTACCTAGCTCTCGAACTGCACAGATTGCAAGGACAGGTGCTACCACTTGATCTCGATGAGAGCGTCCTGGCAGCTATTGCGTTGTACGAAACGTTCGAGCCACCTAAAGTGATTGATTACTGCAATTCCGCCCAGGCTGTTATTCTTGGAGGTTTACCTGACGATCCACCGTTTTGTATGCTCGCCAGTGTAAGTCAGAGTGTGCCAATGGTGGTTGGTAGAGAGCAAGAGACAGGGTTGTTGGTGATAGAGAGGAGTTAATCCACTCTCACCACTAACTTCCCAAAATTCTTATTCTCACCCATGACTCTATGTGCCTCACTTATCTCCTCGAGCGGAAACGCGGTATCGATTACTGGTTTCACCTCCCCACTCGCTAATAAAGGCAACACACTTGTCGCAAAGCGGTGGGTCACTGCTAGCTTCTCTTCGAGTGTGCGAGTGCGCATGGTAACACCGCGCATAGAAATACGCTTACCCATCAACATACCTATATTCACATTTGCTTGTATGCCACCCATGGTTGCCAGGAAGATCAGCCGTCCCCACAACGCCAGTGCTTGCAAGTTCTGTTCCATATAGGGAGCGCCTATAAAATCAATGACGACATGCACTCCCTCGCCTGTGGTCAGACTATTTACTTCTGCAGCAAATTTCTGGTCAGATAAGCCTTCGTCAAGTCCAAGCTCTTTGGCACGCTGAAGTTTATTTGGTGTGCGCGATGTGCCAAAAGTCGTAGCTCCTGCAGCGTGCGCTAGTTGTATAGCTGCTGTTCCTACACCACTTCCTGCAGCGTGAATCAGCACACGTTCGCCCATCTGCAAGCTAGCCTGCGTAAATAGGGCGTCATGAGCTGTCATAAATACTTCAGGGATGCCTGCTGCCTGCACAAAATCGAGATTTTGCGGGATTTCAACCAGTAAACCTTCGTGTGATACGATATATTCTGCCTGTGCTCCTCCACCAACCAGACCCATGACACGCTGACCGGGTTTCCACATTCGTACCAGCGGTCCGATTGCATCGACCTCACCAGCAAATTCAAGGCCGGGAATGTTCGAAGGCGATCCAGGAGGTGCAGGATAGCCTCCAGCGCGTTGTAACAAGTCGGCGCGGTTGATGCCCGAAGCGTGTACTCGAATAAGCACCTGCTCACCAGATGGTTCTGGCAACTCGACATCATGTATTTCGAGAACTTCCGGCCCACCTGGCCGGGTGATGATGGCTGCTCGCATCTTTTTTCGCTCCTTTTATGATGTGATGTGTTCATTACATTTTGTGCTTTCTCATATCATATGATACTCGCTTCACGATTGGAACAATTACAAAAAATATACCAATTTTCAGAGTAAAAGCATGATTGTCATCTACCTGGGAATAATAACGATATATCGTATTGTTATTATAAACAGATAACGATATATCGTTATAAATATGTAACAGAAAAGGAGGTGATTGAATATGATCAGTCAAAATAAAGGACAATACAGACCTCGCTTTGAAAGAGAAAACTGGTCCGATCCTCGTTTCTTTCGAGGACACCAACGACCTGCATTTTTCCGTGGTCACCAGAGCCATCACAGGCATGGAAGCCATGGGACACCTGAGCAGCAAGCATTACGAAGCTCAGCGGCTGAAGTAGCAAGGCTATTCGTAATTGCAGCCCGTGCCAGTCATGGCGATGCAAAGAAACAAAGCCAACTGCGCGCGTTCCTGGATCGCTCGCGCAAAGAGCTTTCCGACTTCATCTACGGAACCAGTCAGGGTTCTCAGAAAACAAATACTGAGAACGCACCCGAAGTAGAGCAGGCATAATGTTGAACACAGCCTGAACGAAACGCTTGTTGAGGGAAACTTAACGAGCGTTTTTTCGTGACTGTTAGATACAAACGATTTTCGAATAAAAAGCGAGAGTGCAAGGGAAATTTCCCCTGACACTCTCGCTTTGGTCTTTTTGTGCGTTAGTTAGCTGTTTGCGCGCCAACTGTTTGCTGCGACGTCTCTTCGCCTTTATTGATGGCTTCGAGATCAATCTCGATCGTGACATTCTCACTTACCAGGACACCACCAGATTCTAGTGCCTGGTTCCAGTTGAGGCCAAAATCTTTGCGGTTAACTTTTGTTTTTGCGCTCAGACCAGCAACCTGCATTCCCCAGGGATTTTTACCCTGGCCATTATATTCTGCTTTGAAAACAACAGGTTTTGTTACACCGTGCATGCTCAAATCGCCATACACATTGTATTCGTTGCTGCCAGCAGGCTCAACCCTGGTGCTCTTGAAATTAATGGTTGGATAGTTTTGTGCATCGAAGAAATCTGGTGATTGAAGATGTCCATCGCGCCTTTCGTCACGTGTGTCAACGCTGGACGCATCAACCTGCGCATCAACCCAGGAGTTTTCGGGGTGCTGCTCATCAATATGAAGATGACCGCTTAATACATTAAAGTGTCCGCGAACAGTGCTAAACATCATGTGTTTGACAGAAAATGATGCTTCAGAATGCGACGGATCAATTTCCCATGCCATGAGAGAGTTCCTCCAATTATTTTTCTTTGTATTTTACTAACAAATAGTTAG
This sequence comes from Ktedonobacteraceae bacterium, assembly GCA_035568795.1. Lineage (GTDB taxonomy): Bacteria > Chloroflexota > Ktedonobacteria > Ktedonobacterales > Ktedonobacteraceae > DATMNR01. Next base: position 773 of record DATMNR010000124.1, on the reverse strand, counting down.
TATCTTTACTAACTATAGTAACTATACCATATGCTCCTTGTCTTTGTCAAGTAGCTAATAAAATATTAGAAAATATTAAAAGGTATGTCAATGAACTTATTGAGAATATCACCAGGATTAAGTTATATAAACAAAGATAAGCGAGACAACGCTTCGATTGGTTCATACAAGGTGAGTACAACTGACTGTACCATGTTTCGCCTCGCGACACCTTAATCAAGGCAAGTTTCCCTCCCATTTTCCCCTTTAAGCAAAAGTTGAAAGAGGGGTGAGCGCATCCAAATCCTGGCGTATAGTTTTCAAGTTTGGATGTGCACACCCCTACGCTACCTTCTGAAAGACTCCGATACCATCCAGAGGTAACTCTAAGATTCTTGCAAAAACGGTAATAGGGTTAAGGGTTGCCTTCCCAAGTCCATTTCATAGTAGAGCAACGAGCAAGGTTCGATTGATGTTGCGCGAAGCGTGTATATCAGGCGAAGACCGGGGAGACATCCATATAAATACGGAGGTCTTGAACGAGATCTCCCCTCTTGCGCAAGATCGAAGTGCAGGGAAGGGGCACCACCTTCCCATCGTGGCGGGTATAGTCGATGAGGGCTTCGACAATCTCGATATCACCTTCATCCCACGTTTGCACAAAATTGTGGCGCAATCCCTTTATCGATCCCCAGAAACCGACAATTCCTCCTACTACGGCATCACGGCCAACGACTGTCTCGGCATTGCCGAAACGAAGGCGCACATCTTCCGTGTGAAGAGCAGTAAACTCT
>DATMNR010000123.1:0-19551 GCA_035568795.1 Ktedonobacteraceae bacterium | reverse complement strand
CCTGGCATGGAGTCCCGATGACAGCCTCCTCGCCAGTTCCGGCTGGGATAGTGCTATACGACTCTGGGATCCAACCGCCGGGACCTGTGTCCAGATCCTCCGGGACCTCGACCACCTCGACACCGTCTTCTATGGTGTGGCCTGGAGTCCAGATGGGCAACGGCTAGCCTGCGGAACCTATCTGCATGGAGTGCAGGTGTGGAATGTGACAGCGACAGCGAGTTCCCAACGCTGGGCGAGCCGCCAGCTTCCTACCTGGATCCGTCGTGTGGCCTGGAGTCCAGATGGGACACGGTTGGTCGGCGGAGGTGATGATGGCTATGTGTATGTGTGGGACGCAGCGGATGGGACGCAGCTTGAGCGACTGACGGGGCATCAGGAAGGTGTCACGAGCGTGGCCTGGAGCCCCGATGGCTCCAGGCTGGCCTCAGGTGGCAGTGGCCAGGGGCAGGAAGACGGTGGGGAGCTGCTCGTGTGGGATGCGCACAGCGGAATGCCGGTGCATGCCTTTGTGGGACATCCGGGGGCGGTCACTGCGCTGAGCTGGGTCCTAAGTGGGGAGGTGTTGGTCAGTGGAGGCAGTGACGGCCGGCTGCGCTGGTGGGACTTGCACCATGGGGAGTGTGTGCGCGTGTGCAAGGCCCATCAGGGAGCGGTGCAGGCACTCAAGGTGAGTCCCGATGGCAGCAGGCTCGCCAGTTGTGGGGAGGACGGGGCCATCTATATCTGGGAGCTCGAGCGTGGCGAGCGTCTGCAAACACTGCGACGTGACCGGCCCTACGAGCGCCTCAATATCACAGGCATCCAGGGCCTGACCCAGGCCGAGATCGCCACCTTGCGTGCCTTGGGGGCCATTGAAGATGCTGCCGCGGAGAGCCCCTAGCAAGAACACCATTTAATGTGGTCTCTTTTCGTGTGTATTCGGTCAGCCACAACTGCCGATGTAGTAACTCAATCTTCCTGGCAATGTACATTTGCTGAAGTTGCAGAACTCTACAACCGCCATGAGAGTCATGGTAGGAGGTAATCATGAGCGAGGCCCACGTGTCCCGAAGAAATTCACCGATCGTGCGGGCGGCGATAGCCAGTTGGATAGGCACGTCCATCGAATGGTGCGATTTCATTCTGTACGGAACCGCAGCCGCCTTAGTCTTAGGCCCACTATTCTTCTCTCCGAAACTTTCTCCGCTGGCGGCCCAGTTATCTGCCTTCGCCACCTTCTGGGTCGGTTTTGCTGCACGTCCTGTTGGTGGCATTGTTTTTGGTCATTTCGGCGATAGACTTGGTCGCAAGAAGATGCTCATCCTGACGCTCTTAATTATGGGGATTGCAACGTTCCTTGTCGGTTGTCTACCGACCTATAAGGACATCGGTATCATCGCACCTGTTCTACTTGTCATTCTGCGCTTTGCACAGGGGTTTGCGGTGGGAGGAGAATGGGGTGGTGCAGTGCTGCTAGCGACTGAACATTCACCTGCAGCCAGGCGCGGGTTCTACGGCAGCTGGCCGCAGTTTGGTCTCCCGATAGGGCTTCTGCTCTCATCGTTGCTCTTCAGTGTAGTTGCATCATCCTTCCCAACGACAGGTTTTCTGGCCTTTGGCTGGAGGATACCCTTCCTGCTCAGTATTGTGCTAGTCGCTATCGGATTATTTATCCGGCTGAGGATCTCAGAAACGCCTGACTTTGAGAGAGTAAGAGAAACCGGTGCGATAGCCAGGAGGCCTGTGCTCGATGTGATCCGCACCAACTTCAAGAGCGTGGTCTTGGCAGTGGGTGCCTTCTTTGTGACCAATGGAGCGGGTGCCATCTATATCACCTTCATGGTCACCTACGGCAGTAAGATACTAAAGGTCCCGGCCAGCACAATGCTCAATGGCATCCTGTGGGGAGCAGTCGCAATGGGCGTCACTATTCTGGTAGCAGGCTGGTTGAGTGATCGCTTTGGACGATTGCCTGTCTACCTGGCGGGTGCAGCCTTTGTGGGTTTGATGGCGTTCCCCGTTTTCTGGCTCGTCGATACGAAGTCACCAGTGTTCATCGCTCTAGCACTGGCCATTGGACTCGGTGGTACTGGCATTATGTATGGTCCACAGGCGGCCTTCTTTAGCGAGTTGTTTGGCGCAAATGTCCGCTATAGTGGAGTATCGCTCGGTTACCAGATAACCGCGATCTTTGCTGGTGGACTCGCACCATTTATCGCTACTGCCCTCCTTGCTCAGTTCAACAATGCTTCCTGGCCGATTGCCCTCTACATCGTCGGCATGGCGGTCATCACACTTGTCTGCACCTACTTGGCTGGAGAGACTCGCCCAGCAGCGACTGCTGAGCCTGCAGGAGGGGTAGCAGGGAACTAAGAAGCTCAAGAGAGCATCACCGCAACTTAGGTCAGCGAGGTTGCGTCAGAACCAGGTTATGGGCCAAACGACACCTGGCTCTGACCCGCACTGGAGGGAAGCGCGAGCAGTCTGCTATGAGACCGAGAGGACCAACTCTTCGCCCGCAGTGGTCTCACGGCAGCAGCTTATCCAGCGTGATCGGCAGGTCGCAGATGCCGGTCGCATGATAGACGGCGTTAGCGATAGCGGCGGCGGCGCCGACGATCCCGATCTCGCCAATGCCTTTGGCGCCCATGGGGTTGACGTGGGGGTCGTCCTCGTCGATCCAGGTCACGTCGAGCTCCCCGACATCGGCGTTGGTCGCGATGTGGTACTCAGCGAGGTCGTGGTTCACGTAATCGCCGAAGCGCGGGTCCAGCACGCTCGTCTCGTGCAGTGCCATCGACAGACCCCAGGTCATGCCGCCCAGGAACTGCGAGCGGGCCATCTGCGGTTTGATGATGCGACCGGCGGCAAAGACCTCCAAGAGGCGCGAGACACGCACCTCGCAGGTGTCCACATGGACACGCACCTCGGCGAACTGCGCGCCAAAGGCATGCATGGCGTACTGCTGCGCCTCGGGGTTCGTCTGGAAGGTGCCGCTGCCTGAGCTTCTGATTACCAAAACCTATACTTGAAAGGCCCACATTCCACCTGCCAATCAGCGGAACATATCGGCGTATCGTTGCTTACCGTGCCCCCTGTGAAAAAAAGAACTACAAATGAAATCAGATTTTTTCGTTGAAAATGGGTAGGAAGTCGTATTTAGCGCTCAACACGCCAAAATTGGAAAGAAAATTGAAGTGAAAAATGTCTATGTTCAAGAGCGCTTTCCAATCAAAAAGGCAATGCCACAAACCGGGTATACATCAGGAGAATAATCGGTGACGTTGCCGAACGGTCCATCTTCAATACATTCCACAGCCAGCCTCTTGTCCCTCCCATCGTGATTGAGGTATAACAGCAAGTCTCTGTTCGTGCGAAACTATCGACGAGGTTAGCCGGTTGCAAACGCTGCGCCGCCAAACTCTTCGGGCTGGACCCGGCGGCACCAATGGGCTACTGCCTCGACCAATTGTCGGATCTCTTCGCGGGTGTCCTCATCGCGTAAATTCACCTGCTCGTCGAAAAGCCTCGAGGCGCGCGGCACCAGCACCTGCGGGTCGGGGACGACGATCGCACCGACGCGACTGAGCACCCCGCGCAAGGCAGCCTGTGCATTTGCCGAACCTGATCTCCCCAGCACGGCTCCCAGCACGGCTACCGGCTTGTTGCGCAAAACGCTGCGGCCAGTTGGCCGTGAGGCCCAGTCAATCGCATTGGCGAGCACTCCGGGTATCGCACCGTTATACTCCGGGGTGGCAATCAGGATGGCGTTGGCGCGGCTTATGGCCTCCTTGAAATGGCGAACCGCCTCAGGATCTCCTGCGGCCTCGAGATCCTCGTTGAAGAAGGGCAGAGTGCCGATGTCGAAGAACTGCACCTTGACCCAGTCTGGTGCGAGCTCCCCGGCAGCGCGCAGCAGTCCCCGATTGTAGGAACCCTGCCGCAGGCTGCCCGCGAGTGCCAGAATGCGAAACTCTTTGTTGCCCACTCTGGATCATCTCCTTTCGATTGGTGATGTTGCCCGCGTCCTACCGTCTGCTTCCTCCTTAAAAACGAGCATCAGTTTACCACACGCAGGACAATCTTGCCGCGTGTGTGCCCTTTCGCTCCTTGCTCGTACGCCTGCCGTGCCTCGGAAAGGGGCAGCACCGTCTCAACGATCGGTCGAATGTGTCCTGCGTCAATCAACGTGCCAATCTGAATCAGTTGCTCAAGGTTAGGTTCAACCACAAACCAGGCGAAGCGTGCATCATGGCCCTGTACTACCTCAGCAGCGGGACGCGGGCTGACGACGGAGACCAGCACTCCTGCTGGTTTTACCACTTGCAAGGAGCGCTGCAAGATGTCGCCACCCACTAGATCGAAGACGACGTCGACCCTCTGAACCACATCCTCGAAGCGCGTGGTGGTATAGTCGATGACCTCAGTGGCTCCTAGCTCGAACAGGAAGTCGCGATTGCGCGCTGAAGCGTTCGCGATAACATGCGCACCGGCAAGCCGGGCCAGTTGCACGGCAAAGACTCCCACTCCTCCTGCCGCGCCGTGGATCAAGACGGTTTGCCCTGCAACGAGGTTCGCATGTTCAAAGAGGGCCTGCCAGGCCGTCAACGCTGAGAGCGGAACAGCAGCGGCCTGCACATGATCGAGCGTGCCAGGTTTGGGAGCCAGTTCGCTTGGCAGAGCAATAGTATATTCTGCCTCGGCCCCATCGTAGCAGTAGTCCAGCATGGCATAGACCTCGGAACCAGGAACGAGCGTCGTGACACCATGACCGACCTCTTCTACCACTCCAGAAAGGTCACGTCCAGGTATCGGCAGTGCGCGCGGGTTTCCCGCCTTGGTCTGATAGGTCACATCCCACTTCAGCTCGTTGGCAATGACCCCCGTCGCGTAGACACGCACCAGCACTTCTCCTACACCTGCATGGGGTTGGGGTGCGTTTTCGTAGACGAGGTGATCTGGACCGCCTCGGCCATGCAGACGGACTGCTTTCATGTCCTTGTCTCCCTTCTTTGATCTCGACCGGTTGATCATCCTGCTACCAGGCTCGCTCACATGAGCCAGAAGATACGTTGACGAAGTCGTTGATGGGTCCCAGAAACCGAACTGCCTTGACGCAGTTACCGACCCGCAGCAGTGTCTATGCGTGATATTTTCTCAGGCACTGCCTTCGCGCCCTTCCAGCTTAGTCTGAGAGCGTAAAGAAAAGCGTTGGGAACTGCGTAGAAGAGATCAACATGAGAATCTGGCATTGTACCCGGCCTATGAAGACCAGGGATTCTTGTTCTACAGTTCATTTTTACGGTCTAATACACGGTTTTTTTCACTTTCAATATCTATCATACAAGTGAAGAGCAGAAAAGCCCCTCTGCTTGCAATTGGGCGATGGGAAGGATGAAGAGCATGCCATACATGCAACGAAGGAAACTAAGCGCCCTGTATCCTACCGGGCTCTTTGGTAGAAAAATGAATAGAACAGTCGAGAAAACAGATGCATCATCCGGCTTCAAATGACGCTGAGGAAGTAGTGGTTCCTAGCGCGACTGCCCTCATCGCAATCCTGCTGACCGGCCTGCTCTATCTGGTTCTTCCAGCAAATTTGACCATCGGTCCAAACTGGCTCCTGCTGCTCGTGGAAGTGGTATTTGTGGTTCCACTTGTCATTAACGTCCTGACAGCATGGCATCTCCCACATACAGTCAGACGATTGCTCGTGCTGGTACCTCTCGCTGTGAGCACATTGGCGCTCGTTGTTGGGGTTGCACTCCTCATTCTCACGTTGCCAACAGATTCACATGCGACCAATTTATTACGAACTGCGGCCCTGCTGTGGTCCTTCAATATCCTGGTCTTCGCCCTGTGGTATTGGGAAGTTGACGGTGGAGGACCATGGAAGCGCCATCTCGCCGGGCATCGCGCCGCAGATTTTCTGTTTCCACAACAAGCAAGTGGAGAGCATTGGGCGCCGCATTTTCTTGATTATCTCTTTGTTGCATTTACCGGGGCAACCGCGCTGAGTCCTGCTGATACGTATCCGCTGACGAGACTGGCGAAGATGCTCATGATGTGCGAAGCGTTGCTTTCACTCACAATCGCCGCGATACTGATCGCACGCGCAGTCAATATACTAGGAGGGTGAAGGGGTCGTCTATCACTGGGTATCACTGTTAAGTTGATATAGGTGTCTTTGTTGACCTGATCGGTTAAAGTGGAAGGATGAAAAGCAAGGAATGAGCGCTCTTCTTCTGTCTCTGGCAACGTTCTTCTCGACGCTGTTAGGCGGCCTTTTTGGGCTGCGCTTCCGCGATCATCTCAATCTAATCATGGGATTCACGGCGGGCGTACTGGTAGGCCTGGTGGCTTTTGATCTGTTGCCGGAGATTTTTTAGGCTCGTCTACACGCTGCACCTGGATAGCACCGGTCCCATGCTTGCGCTGATGGGTGGGTTCCTCACATTTCATATCGTCGAGAAGTCCATTCTCATTCATTTTTCTCATGAAGAGCAATATGCCGTGCATCAACACCCACTGGTGGGTATCCTCTCGGCGGTCGCGTTGACTGGCCATAGCTTTCTGGATGGCGTCGGCATTGGCCTTGGCTTTCAGGTGAGCGCAGCCGTCGGATTGGTCGTTTCAATTGCAGTCATCTCCCATGACTTCTCCGATGGCCTTAACACCGTCACGTTGATGATCATCAATAAGAACACGCCTCGTCGCTCCTTCCTGCTGCTGTTGGCCGACGCGGCAGCACCTGTGGCTGGTGCGATCTCCACCTTATTTTTCACGATACCCACCGTTGGATTGCCATACTACCTGGGCTTTTTTGCTGGCTTTCTGCTCTACATTGGGGCAAGTGATATCTTGCCGCAAGCACACAGCAACAAGAGTAGCACTCTCACCCTGGCCCTCACGGTGGTGGGTGTCGTTTTCGCTTTTGTCGTCACGCGCTTCGTCTGAGCGAGGAGGAGGCTGCAACGATAAATTCTCGACATCCGCTTTTACGCACCGGCCAACGCTTTTCTTGACGCCCTACGTGTACGCTAAGCCAAAGATTTAGTCCATATTGGTTCAATCCTGCTCCAACTGAGCAAGGACAAGAAGCTGCTTCGCTCGACGAAAGCAGCTATACAAAGGAGCCTCTCTATGCAATGGGTTGTTGCTACAGCCGCGTTTTTGGCCTCCGCAGTAGAGTTTGTGGAGGCGTTTACCATCGTCCTGGTCGTCGGCGTCACGGTCAACTGGCGAAGCGCGCTGCTTGGCGCTCTCGCCGCAGCGGCGACGCTTGCCATACTTGTGGCAACGCTGGGGACCGCACTTGTCCAGTGGGTTCCGATTGATGTCCTTCGCACGGTCATCGGCACGCTTCTCCTCCTCTTTGGTTTGAAGTGGTTGAAGAATGCGATCATGCGCTATGCTGGTTTGAAAGCACGACACGATGAGCAGGCCATTTACGAGGAAACCAGGGCGGAACTCCGTGCGCGCGGAGAGGTCGAGGCTTCTTCGCCCCGTTTCGACCTTTTCGGCTTTCTGTTATCGTACAAGTCGGTCTTGCTCGAAGGGCTCGAAGTAGCGTTCATCGTGATCACCTTTGGGCTGAGTGCGGCCTCAAGCACCGTCTCGCGCTCCAGCGGTATTGCTTCTGCTGCGCTCGGGGCACTCGGGGCTTTCCTGCTGGTCATTCTAGTTGGTGCCATTGTGCGCGTACCGCTGGCAAAGGTGCCTGAAAACACCCTGAAGTTCGTGGTCGGGATCATGCTGACGACCTTTGGCACCTTCTGGTTGGGGGAGGGCTTTGGCGTGGAATGGCCGCTGTCGGATGCCTTTCTCCTCATTCTCATCGCCATCTACCTGGGCGCGTCTTTCTTGCTTACTGTCTGGCTCAAACAGGTGAAAAAGCAACAGCAGGCGCAGGCGATAGAAAATCAACCGGCTCTCGCTACTGGGCAATCAAAGGAGGTTATGCGTTGAAGGTCATCAAAGCCATCTACAATTTCATCGTTGGTGATATGGTCATCCTGATCGGCGTCATGCTGGCAGTGACTGTACTGGCGCTCGTCAATAACATTAGCGCCCTGGCCCCTCTCAAGGGCTTTTCAGGTCCGTTCCTGGTCATTGCTGTTCTCGCTAGTCTTACTGCCACACTGAGCCGGGAGGCATTTTCCTCTCGCCGTTAGCTGATTAAGGAAAAACCCCTGCTTTAGCGTAAATAGCAGCGGTTATTGTCTTTCTTCCGTTTGCGATCGCGAGTTTGATTCAGGGTATCATACTCGTCATCGCTCGCGGTTGGCGCCTCTACGGAGTATATTGCATAATTGTTGGTCTTATTCAGGCGGTTTTTCCTATCGGAACTACTGTCTACTTTATCAATCCAGGGATTGTAGGGAAGGTGAACTCGCCTGGCAGTGGCTTATTCAATAGAATCGCACTCCTGATTGGTCCCCTTACCTGGTATATTATTCTGGGTTGTATTGTTTTAGTTCGTTCCGGAGCGCAAAAACCAGAATCACGACAGAGGGTCAGCACACCAAATCTTGAAAACGGGACGGTAAGCTAATGAATCTACGTGAATACTCAGGTAGTCTGGAATGAAGGAAAGATCGGATGACCGCGCAACGTGGCCTCCAAAGAGGCGAGCAGATCCAAGCCCTGCTTGCGCAACGTCGACATGTAGCCGCGGATGCGACAAAAGGCACTGGCTCCCGCTTCGCTGCGGTGGGAGCCCGAGACTTTTTGCTGGACTTTGACCATCCGAACATCGCGCTCCACCTGGTTATTGTCAAAAGGTACGACGAGGCGGTGCAAGAAGGCCAGCATCGCCTGCTGGTCGCCGATCAAGCGGTCCAGCAAGTTGCGCGCAGCACTCTGTTTGGTGCGTCCTTTTGTGCCGGGTGGAGCCTGAGCGGTGGGGGTCGTTGCATCAGCGCGTGGCACCAGCGCCACGAACTGGGCTTGCTAGTCCTCCACCTCCAGCGGATGCAACGTGGCCAGACCTTGCTCTCGCAGCAACCTATTCTCTTCTCGCAGGTGAATCAGTTCTTCTTCGGCTGTCATGCCCTTACTCTTCATGCCTCCGCGGGCGTTAGCAAGTCTCTAGGAGACCTAGGTAGTTACAAGTTCTAATCGGAATAGTGAGACAATAAAACTGAAGATAAATATGGTTGCAGGCGGCCAAGAAAGATGGAAGGAACCGGGAAGATACACCGCCTGCGGCCTTCCGCACTCTCATTTCCTATTCGGGGGCAGGTGTGGTGGTCTACGGAGTGCCCCGCCCAGCAGTTCCCAGGCACGAACGATACTTAAGATATAGACGACCAGGAGCAGGCTAGTCAGCCCATAGACTTGCGCTGAATCGTGTGGGTTCATGATGAGTCGCACGGCATTGTACCCCTCCGCGAGATAGGCAAACACGTTCAGGAGGGTAAGAGTGAGGCGGCGGGCCAGGTTGCTCGCGCCTTGATGGGGCCGCAGCAGTTCGAAACCATTCTGAAGGGTGATGATGAAAGAGGTGACGCTTAAAATAAGGACGAAGATGCCGAAAGTGCCGGGAATCAGAGCCACAAGGGAAACGAGAAAGGCATTCGTCAGCGAAATGAGAGCACTATAAGCGCTGAGGCGTGTCTCTACAGAGGCGTGCAGGGTGATTTTCTCTTCGGGCGAGATGGAGATGGAGACGAAGAGCAGGCCGAGCAGAGCGGCACTCGCACCGGCGCTGGTGATAAAGAAATTGGTGAGGGCATCGGGAACCATACAATGCAGCTTCCTTTCTGGCAGTATGTTTGACACTGTAGATAAGCAGATGAGCTTCCACTCAGACGGTCTGGAAGGATGGGATGACCGCACAAGGTGGCCTCCAAAGAGGTGAGCAGATCCACGCCCTGCTTGCGCAAGGTCTTCTGCTGTCCTGCCTTTACTGTACCTACGTTCGAGTATTTTGGCAAGTCTCTAGGAGACCTGAGTAGTTACGAATCTACTTTGCTCCCCTTTCCCGGAACATTCAGATTCCGCGTTATAAAATGGCCCCTCGCCTACAACGTTCCTTCCAGCCGGGATTTCACGGTACTCAATTGTTCTTCAGAGATGATCGCATCGGTTAAGCGTGCATAGTTCAAGTTTGCTCCTCCCAGGTTCGCCGTCATTAAATTCGCTCCGCTCAGGTCGGCCCCGGTGAGATCGGCATTGGCGAGATTAGCGCCCTTTAGATCGCAAAATTCGAGTTTGGCCTCGATCAACTTGGCTCCGGAGAGGTCGGCATTGGCAAGATTGGCTCCGTTCAAATTGGCCTCTATGAGATCGGACGTGCTTAGTTTGGCATTGTAGAGGTTGGCTTCTCTCAAATTAGCCATGCTGAGATTGTATTCGCTTAGATCGACTTCACTCAGATCAGCGCCGTGCAGTTCAGGCACTGTGGCGGGATGTGAGCGCCTCCAGGTATTCCAGGTCGTCGCTCCGCCCTTCTTCAAAAGCTCCAGGTGTTTCTTGTTTAATACCATGATCATTCCTCCTTTTACCGGTTTCTTATCGAGAACATCAATATGAAAGTTCTGATGCCTCATGACGACGTTATTCAAGCTTCCCTCAAGGATACCACTCGCTGTGCAAGTTTCCAGGCTTGTGGCCCTCCCCATCGCAGCTTATGCCAAGGTGTTGGATACAGCCTGGTCAAAGTTGGCGAGGTTTGGTGTGCCGAGACCTGTTGCATAGTCCCAGCCTGGCGTCGCTTGATAGTACAGGTTATTGCCACTCGTAATATCGAAGTAGCCATTCCCGCCAGCCTGCTTGTATGCCGCATAATACAACTGCGGTGAATACCCAAAGGTGTTTAAGTGCTGGATGGTGTCTTCGTTAACCAGCACCTGGCCAGCAGCCCAGATTGGCGCGGCGGCACTTGTTCCACCAACGGCTCCCCACGATCCCTGGAAGTAGTTGGCGAGGTTATCCGCAGCCGCTGACAGGTCTGGCAGTTGACGTGCGTTTTGTGAGTATTTGTTATTCACTCCGTTTGCATTCTGCCAGTCTGGACGATGAAATATGCTGCTATTGCCACCACCTGTGCCCCAGCTATTTTTGCACTTAAAAATGTTGGGAAATTGCGACCACGCCACCTCACCTGTACGGTTGTGCTGACCATCGACGGATAGATCCGTACCACCGACAGCCACAGCCCACGGATCACTGGCGGGAAAACTTACCGAAAGGTCTCCGTATGTCTCGTCGGCAAATGCTGCGCAGTCACCGCTGGCAACGAAGACTGTCATATGCTCTACCTTTGTCAGTTGTTGCAGGCTGCTATCGAGAGCACGCTCATCGTCGGATGAGATATCCGCCTCGTCTATTCCCAGGCTGATGCTCACGACGCCGCCCGCATTTGCGTTGTTTGTGTTACTATCAATAATTTTCTGCAATTCATCATTTACTTGCGTCCAGGGATCGTCGCTCGCGTTCCCATCCGTCTGGTACACGACGATGGAGGCCGCCGGTGCCAGTCCTGCAGCCATTTGTATATCAAGTGTCGATTCACCCTCCGCATCCGAAGGGCCACCATCGACGTTGACGACTGAGAGGTGCCCCTTGAAATGAACACAGCCAAAGTAGTTCTGAATATCATCCTGGTTTGAGCCATCGGTCTCCACGAGGTTGATGGTCATATTCTCACCGTGCAAGCCTCGCTGCCAGAGTGCGTTGTAACCGTAGGCCCCGGCAACGTCCGCTGTTGTAAGCGTCTGATCATCGGGGCTACAATCAAGCGCTGCATGCTGGGATATACGTGATGCTTGTGGAAAGCTGAAATGGAGCGCGTGTACGGGAGGCTTGCTGTAGTTATCTAAGCCTGTGACGGCAGCAATGGAATTGGCAAAAAAGGTAGGGACTTTGGGCGGCGTCTTAGGAGCGTAGAATGTACGGCCCTTGTATTGGTGAATGACGAACGTTGTTTGCAGCAACCTGGCAAGGGTTCCTGCCTTCGCTTGAAATGACAGGTAGGTCCGTAACTTGCTCAGTTGTAGGACAAGCCCTTTTGCGTTGAAGAAGTCTTTGATCTTTTGATAGGTGGCATCGTCAATGCCGAGACGCCTGGCAAATTGCTCCAGGTTGGAGGACTGTCCAGGCCGCAGTGGCCGTTGACCGACCAGATTAAGCACCTGGGGATCAACTTTGAAGGTGATGCCGACGTGCAACTCTGTTGTATCAGGCAACGGGCCATTGACGGGCGATTGCAACGCCGCAGCCGGGATACCCAGATTGAGCGACGAATATTGAGGAGGTGCGGGCTGAGTACAACTGACCAGTGACTCGATCGAAAAGAGCAGTGTGAGGAACAGCGCGCAGAGATACACGAGCTTAGCGCGATAGGCATTCTGTAATACTATCATAGCAAAATCTTCAGAACTTTCTCTGGGATACGACCCAGTACTTCATCAAACTGTGAAGTGCCTCTACATACGCTGATCGCAATTGGATGAATGAGGCCAGGGCGGGTTCTGGATCAGCAAGACAGAACCCGGCCGACTTCAGGCGTGTATATGCTTCCTCAAAGCTTGATCTTGGAGTCCAGACCTGGGCCTGGGCGGGCGAGATTTTGAAGTAGTCTTTGAGGTCATTGGCCAGTTGGCAACCACTCTTGTACAAGAGGTGTGCAGGTCCCGCCGGTCCATCTTCGATACAGCTAATGATGAGTGTTGCAGCATCGAGGAGGGCACCGAGCGCGCTAACCCAGGATTCGTAGGGGCGCATTGAGCGAAAGTAGGGCAGTACGGAATATGAAAGAGAGCTGATCAGGACTTCGGTTGACCACTCTTCCCACTCTGTCAAAAATCCTGGCAGTTCCTCCAGCATCTTCAAGCGAGCATAGGTCTCCAGCAAGGTCACTCCTGAAGGGGGTGATCCAGCGCGATTGTGCAGCATCGTGACTAACACCTCACGGTGTCCGAGTGAGCTATAGAGAGAAAAAAGCATGCTAATCACGCTGCTTGCGAGGACGAGGCCCGATGCACCGGCGCAGAGCGCGAGGATGCGCGTGATTCCTCCTGTGGCCACGATATCCCCAAATCCGATCGTCAACAGCGATGTCCCGGCAAAGTATAGGGCAGTACTCAGGTCGTGCAGACGGGGCTGAAGCTCGCCCTGGAATGCCAGAAAGAGCAGCCCATAGCCAAAGATGAGGGCCAACCCCCAGACGAGCAACAGGATGACGACCGTCAGTGGCGCATAGTACCCTAAAAAAGCTGCACGGTATTTCGCTGAGGGGAAGCGGAGCGCGATCCATTTCCACAGCGGCCACATTCCATCAAGCAGGAAAGGAGCCAGGCGAAGCGATCCTCGCGTGGGACGAGGAACCACGACCGATTGGAAGATATCAACAAGGGTTGAGACAACAATGATGCTGCCAAGTAGGAGTTCAATGGTCTGCATACTCTCCCTCTATGCTCCTTCTTTCACACCTCTGGCTTCCAAAACATCGTGGTGTATGTGCTGAAGCTTCTGCTCGATATCCCGAATGTTTTCGGCCATCGTACTCAGTTCCAATTCCGTTTTGACGTTCACCTGGTAGTCCAGGTCCGCCTTGATGCGGTCTTTAGCAGCCTGCCGGTTCTGGCTGATCAGCACAAAAATGGAAAGAAAGATAGCCTCAAGTGACACTGACATGGTGAGAAACTGAAAGGGGAAGGGATCGAAGTGCCACATCGCCGGCCCCAGGGTGTTCACCAAAATCCAGACGACAAAGACCGTAAGGTTCAGGAGCAGGAATGCCAGCGTACCACTAAAATCGGCGATGAGATCGGCGACCCGCTGCCCGAGTGAAATGGTTTCTTCGCTCTCCTCGTTCGCGTTACGGCTGACACGCGTGCGCAAGATTTTGTCGGTGTCTTCGAGCCGCTGACCCAGTTCCACCAATAGGTCGATAGCGGTATCAGGTCTCCGGCGCAAAAAGTCAAAGAATGCTTCCCGGCTTAATGCGAGTGTGACCAGTTCTCCGGAGGTGGTAGCGTTGGCCGAACGGGTCTCTTCGGAGAGCATGAACAAATTCCCGTAGACCTTCCCGGGTCCCAGCACCTCCAGTACCACCTTCTTCCCATCGGCGTCGGTGAGCCAAACCTCTAGTTCACCCTGTTCAATGATAAGAAAGGTAGCTTCTGCGTCACTGGCTTTCATAACGACTTGACCAGGCTGAAAGCTTCGCTCTCTCATAATCGCACGAAGCTGACTGCGCTCTTCGTCATCCATAGTGGAGAAGAGCGGTATCTCTGCCAGGAGTTGTGTTGTATTGGTACTCATAGTATCAATCCATCCTTTGTCTAGCGGGTAACGAGATTGCCGATCAAAAGGCCTGCCAATGCAGCAGTTGCGATACCCAGTGTTTCTCGTGCAGTGAGCACAACGTTTCTGAGAGCATTATATGTGCATCTCCCTCTTTTGAATGTAGGCACTTTGCTTCATAGAGCATGTATAAGGTATATTACCTGTCATGAGGATACCAAACGCGTGTGAAGAAATGCGTTTGACGGAGCGTTAAAAAGCAATGTTCTCGACTGCAGTGGGCAAGAAACGCCTATGATACAAGACCTCTGAGCTTTTTGACGCTTCTAACCACGCTTTCTGTTACACTCTGCGAATAGTATAGAGGTAACGTTACCGATTGCTCTATTGGCATCAACATTTCATGCTCATTGTCCCTCTCTTTGGAACACTTCGAGCATTATTCAACGTTCTGCCTTTGCAAACAAGAAAGCGAGTTGTTCATGCTGAATACACAGGAACAAACAGATGTCCTATTTAAAAGACTCTCCTGGTTGTCTCTTCTACGCCTGGTGGGGAAAGTTCTACTAGGTATATTGACATTGCAGGTCCTGACAGCGGCAGTCCTCCTCGTCATTGCTGCGTTAGGAAAACGGCACAAACACGAGGTGAGCTTTCCCCATGAACCCTTCGAGGAAGTGCAAGTTGGCGAGAATCTCCTCAAACTGTACGCCTACGGACGTGAACTGTTTGATGCAATGCTGGAGGCAATTGATGAGGCACAAGAGAGTATTTATCTGGAGTCGTACATCTGGAAAGATGATGCTGTCGGCCAGGAATTTCAAGAGCATCTCGCGCGTAAAGCCGAGGAGGGGGTTGAGGTCTATGTCATCTTTGACAGCTTTGGCAATCTCGTCGTCCCGCGCACTTTCAAGTCGTCCTTTCATCCGGCTATTCATGTGCTCGAATACCGTGCCATTCGTCGTCCCTGGCACCTGCTGGATCTACGTCGTTATTCCCTGGATCATCGCAAGTTGTTGATAGTCGATGGGACTATCAGCTTCATTGGTGGCTATAACCTTGGCGCGCTGTATGCGACTGAGTGGCGTGACACACATCTCAGATTGAGCGGTACAGGAGCGGCGGAACTCGCGCGAGCATTCATCGGGTTCTGGAATCGCTTCTGTCCAGCACACGAGCAGATCATGCGGCAGTATCATCACCAGTTCGACGCTCTCATTACTGTCAGCCAGAACCAAGCGATGCGTGTGTCATTTCCTATTCGCGATATGTATATTGCGGCAATCGATGAGGCAGAGCACTCGATTTTGCTCACCACCGCGTACTTCGTCCCCGATCATATGTTGCTGGATGCACTGAAGACCGCTGTCAGTCGTGGAGTGGATGTGCGTGTGCTTCTACCGTGGAATTCCAACCATGTCGTGGCCGACTGGATTACGCATAGCTACTTTACTGAATGCCTGCAAGGCGGAATTCGTATCTTTGGCTACCAGTATACCATGCTGCATGCGAAGACCTGCACCATTGATGGGCAGTGGTCAACGGTCGGAACGTGCAATCTCGATCGCTTAAGCCTGGTTGGGAACTATGAGATCAATGTCGCGATCTACAGTGCAGCGTTTGCCCAGCAGATGTCCGCACTCTTCGCAGAAGATACGGCCGAGAGGTTCGAACTGACCATGGAGCAGTGGAAGAGCCGACCGTGGTTTAACAAGGTGAGTGAGCGCATTCTGGCTCCCCTGCATTTTCTGATGTGAGGTGCTGGCTCTCTCACAAGAACAATCACGACGAACTGCTAAGCTCGTACAGTTCTAGCCAGCCATTGCGAAGTGCTGCAAGCACAATCTATAGGAAGGCAAAGGCGCCGCCACGGTTTTACATTAGATTACCAGGTGCAGCAGAAATGCTTATCCGGCAAGCGGGCCGCGCCGATGGGAAACCCTCTCCGCCTTAATTTTGCGTTGCCAGCACACCATGCTTTATACGACAATTGCCACACCTTATCCATGCAGAACATACGCTCTTTCTCCATCTCGTGGAGAATTACCTGAGCCTGGAATTAGAAGAGTAGCTGCAGTCTAACATGTCTGCTTGTCACGCTGGTCTTCTTGCAGATAATCGGACGCCCGTCGGTTCCGCTTTCGTTACTCATTCATCTTTCTAGACTTATTGGTGTATGTGTTCTTTCGCACTGCAGTCTCCTACTCGCTGAGTTCTCACACCCTCTCTTCAGAACTCTCATTTTGCAGCCTATGCTCACCAACAAGTGTATATATTCAACTATGACAAAAGTATGTGTCCAGTTTGTCACGTCAAACTTTCAGCAGTTTCCCTTGCCACGGCCAGAAAGTTTTGCACAAGCGCTGAGCGTGAATTTCGTAACCAGGCTACTGCCATCTCAGTAAGTGTAGCCGTTCCCTCTAGCTCTCGATATACCACCCCCTGACTGCGAAGGTTGCGGATTGAGAGCGGAACCAGAGAGACACCCATATCGGCAGCGACCAGGCTCACAATCGTATGCATCTCAGTCACTTCCTGGATCACATTGGGACTGAAACCGGCGGCCAGACACAGCTTCATCAACTGAACGTAGTAACCCCCACCTCGATGGCTCGATTGGAGTACAAAAGGCTCATCTGCCAACAGAGACACTGCCACCCGTTCACGGTTGGCAAGCGGGTGCTCCTCAGGAAGCACACACACGATTGGTTCCCGACGAACTACCTCGACATTGACCATTGGAGCGCTAATAGGTAGGCGGAGAAGCCCAACCTGTATGTATTCTTCTTCCAATGCTCGTAACTGTTCTTGCGTCGTCAATTCTCTTAAAGCAACCTCGACTTCGGGAAAACGCTCACGATAGACGCGCAGCATCAGAGGAAGCAGGTCGTATGTGCTTGAGCTGATATAGCCCACCACCAGCCGCCCCATCTCACCGCGATAGGCCCGTTGAGCTGCGCGTTTCGCCTCCTGGACTTGAGCAAGAACATGCTTTGCCTCTAACAAAAACACCTTTCCTGCATCTGTCAGTTCGACAAAGCGTTTCGTTCGATACAAGAGCGGAAAGCCTAACTCTTTCTCAAGTTGCTGAATCTGCTGACTCAGCGATGGTTGCACAATCGAAAGGCGTGTTGCTGCCCTTCCAAAGTGCAGTTCCTCCGCTACAGTGACAAAGTAACGTAAATGGCGTAGTTCCACCTTTTGATGGCTCCTTTCATACATCCAACCTCTACAGACTGCTGACTAACAGGCAGTAGTCGAAACTTGGCAGCGTTGTAGGGCTATATTAATAGGTTGTATCTATTAATATCTTAGTAATTATGTATTGGACATGCAAGTGTAATGACTTTATACTTTTGGTAAGGGATGGGATAGGTGGATAGGTCTAAAAAAAATTGAAAAAGAGTTATATAACATTTTCCCAGAAAAACAGCACAGGTATTGGGATCATGTAGTGAGGATGTAATGGAGAAAGAGATCAGACATAATACGTATAGGACTTTTGAAACAGCCACTATGGATGGAGCAGCACATGCTATTACCGCTCCAGTTCGCGCAATTCACCACATAGTCAATCCTCCCTCTAGAAAAACCGTTGAACTTCAGGGACAGATGAACAAGTGGATGATGCTGGCCCTTTCAGCTACCGCAAGCTTTATGACCACGCTCGATGGCTCCATCGTCAATATCGGCCTGCCGAGCATAGCGAGCACCTTTCACGTGGGGATAAGCGGGGCAACCGAGTGGATCATTATTGGCTATCTGGTCGTGATTGCGGCCGTTCTTCTCACGTTTGGACGTCTTGCGGATATGATCGGTCGGAAGCCAATTTTTTTGACGGGGTTGATTGTTTTTATTCTCGGATCAGCGCTTTCCGGCCTCGCTCCTACTCTTCAGCTCCTCATCCTTGCCCGTCTTTTTCAGGGCATCGGGGGCGCACTCATCTTTTCGGTAAATGTGGCAATGATTACCAGTACATTTCCGAGCCGTGAACGAGGATTAGCACTGGGCTTGAATACTGTAGTGATCTCACTTGGCGTGGCCGCGGGTCCGACTATTGGAGGCTTCATTACGCAATTTCTGACATGGCGCTGGATTTTCTATGTCAACGTGCCAATCTGCATACTCCTCCTCTGTGCCGCATTTTACTTTTATAAGGAACAAAAGCCGCAACGAGACCAGCATGAGCGCTTCGATCTGAGTGGAGCAACGGTGCTGGCTATAGGACTGGCTGCGCTCACGCTTGGCCTCTCTTTTGGTCAGGAGTGGGGATGGCTTTCTACAGGCACACTCACTGCTCTCGGGATCAGCCTGTTGATGCTCAGTGTCGGGGTGTATGTGGAAATGCACGTTAAGGATCCTATCGTCAATCTTGGATTAATCACGAATCGGGTCTTCGCGTTTGCTAATATCAGTTTCATACTGTGCATGATGGCCTTGTTTGCTCCAGGTTTTCTTTTGCCTTTCTACTTCGAGCAACTGCGAGGTTTCTCTCTCATCCAGACCGGTCTGATGATGACACCCTTACCTCTGATGCTTGCCATCGTTGCACCTTTGAGCGGCACGCTTGCGGATCGTTGGGGATCGCGCTGGCTGTCTCCTGTAGGGTTGGCTATCGCCTGTTTCGGATTAGTCCTGGTGAGCCAGATCAATGTGCAAAGTTCTAGCTTGGACATTATCTGGCGTCTCGCTATTATTGGCATTGGTCAGGGCCTTTTCCAATCACCAAATACTCGTACCATAATGGGGGCGGCTCCAAGAAATGCTCAAGGTGAAGCGTCCGGGTTGCTGGCCACAGGGCGCGTCATCGGGCAAAGTATGAGTGTGGCTCTTACAGGTACAGTCTTTGCGGCTTTAGGGGGTGCAGCAGCAGGTACACTTTTGTCATCGTCACAAGCGCACAATCTTCCTCTCATGAGTATCAGCGGACTGCAAAATACGTTTGTGAATAGCTTTCATATAGCTCTGCTCGTCTGTGCCGCTTTCGCAGCGCTTGGCATTTTCACCGCGCTGGCGCGAGGCAACGAGAAGACTGCTACAAAAGCAAAGTAGGGGTTGGCTTGCAAAAAACCGAACTCAATTGCCTAAAAGGGTCGGCATATCCTAAAATAAGAGAGAAAAATGTGGATGGAGGAACGTAGGATAGTAATAGAACAACATATACGAGGGACACTATCATGGACGAGTCACCATTGTTGCACGAACAGCTTCTGGCAACGAAGCTTTTTATCCCTTCCTCCTCACACGCGCTGATCCCCCGTCCCCGCTTGACTGAGTTGCTCAACAGGAGCCTAGAGTGCCCGCTTACGCTGGTTT
>DATMNR010000122.1:0-5712 GCA_035568795.1 Ktedonobacteraceae bacterium | reverse complement strand
ATACTCAGGAGTGCCTGTAATGGCTGGTCCGGTCTCGCTTGTCGTTTCAAAAGCTGATTTGCCTTCCGTTTCAGGAGAAATAACTTTTACAAGGCCGAAATCACACAGCATTAGCTTGCCATCAGATTTGAACAGCATGTTACCAGGTTTGATATCCCGATGGATGAGTCCGCGTTCATAAGCATACTGGAGGGCGTTGAGCATTTCTATAGTCAGGTGTAATGCTTCGGCAGGTGGTAGTGGGTAGCCTTCTTTTAGCTTATCTTTTAGCGAGCCACCTGACATATAGGGCATAACGAGGTAAGCCTGGCCATCCTGTTCGCCATACTCGTATACGGGTAGAATATTAGGATGGTCGAGTTGTGCCAGGACACGTGCCTCGCGTGAAAAGCGACGTAAAAAATCTTTCGTCTCTCCAGGTCTTGGCCAGAACACCTTAACCGCGACGTCACGCCCTAAATTGATGTCTTCTGCCAGGAACACGGTTGACATACCACCATAGCCTATTTGCCGTATGATGCGGTAATGTCCTAATACTATTCCCACCATGTCTTCGGGACGCATACATTGACCTCTCTACCTTACACTTTAGGATAAAGATGTTCTGCTCGAGTCAGGAAACTTTTAAAGGGATAAACGGTTATACTCCGGATTTTTAAAGCATAGCATGGATTGGGCTATGTGGTAAAGTCAGTATATTCACATTGTTGTCCAGCCAACAATTGATAGCTGAGTCCCATCAGCGATTGAAGCGAAGGTAGTTGTGCTACTCCCACTCAGTGAGCCGAAGAGCAGCGACTGGGTTTCTCCATTAGCGGTATTTTGCTGTAATGCGAACATACTTCCATCTCGAGAGACATTCGACCATGGATATTGAGTGAATTGGCACAGGAGAGTTGGCCCACCCGAAACGCCAGCTCCACTCGTTGTAAGCCTTGTCAGTCCACTCCCATTGGTATTGATTTTCCACAACCCGTTTTGGCTGGTATCTACATTTGTCCCAGAACCATGATTATTGATCAGTAGTAACAACGTATTCTGGTTAATTGAGCGTACAGCCGTTATTGCCATAGTTTGACTGGTAAAGATTTTTTGCTGTGCGCCACCTGTGGCGGGTTGTATATTGATTGAACCAGGGCCGATTTGAGATCCGATTCCTGGTCCATTAGGATTGGGAGTAGTAGTACATTGGCTGGTAAACATATTTGTGCCATTAAAGTTGCTATCAGCATTCCAGCAAAAGTTGGTTGGCCCAGCTACACTGGATGCGTCGAAAACCTTTTGCAGGTTGTTGGGATTCTGATGTGCACCCTTAGTGATATCAAGAATATAGATCGCCTGGGGAGGAGCGTCGACTTCTGGCCCATAAACATAAAGGCGAGTATTATCGAGCCACGTAAGTGGCGTATCGATGACACTCGAGATTGTTGAAAGTTCTGTTTGTAATGTGCCGTTCCGCATGTTCAACAGGTAAAGATAGCTCCCGGCCCCTGTATAACTATTGAATGCAGTGAGCTGTTGATTAGCAGACCATTCTATTTTGTTCAAGGCAGAGGCTGGATTGGCACCGTTGGACACGGGTGAAGCACAATAGAGAGTTTGCAAACCCTGCCCATCCATGCGAACCAACTGTAGTTTATCCTGATTTGCAGTTACTGAAACGAAGAGTATCCACTGACCATCCGCAGAAATCTGCGCGTCTGAAATGCTGATACCTGCTATCTTTATAATCTCGGTTTTAGTACCTGTTGTGACGTCTAAGCGTTTCAATGTGCCAAAGGTAGGAGTTTGGACCTGAAATTCGTTGACGATGTAGACAGCATTCTGATGGTTATCCAATGCTAACGATGGCATGATAGCAGCTCGTGCAGTGCCAGTAGTAGGACAACTGGTCAATGTGGGAGGAACGGGAGCTGTTGTCACCCCATTGCCTGGTTGTGTCGTCCCTGAAGTTACAGTAGCAATACCTGTGGGTGTATTTACTGTCGTGGTTGGTGTTGTGCTGGTATTACTTCCTGCGGAGCCACACGCGGCGAGTAGGAGGACGAGACAAGAGCTGGATAGAAAGAAAAAGAAGCGCCGAGCGCGAGTGAGTTGCATAGTGAGCCTCCCATGATACGATGATTTTATTGAAGAATATAAAGTTTTTAGTATAGAGAGGAGAGATCATAATCATCCGGGCTAAGTATAACAAGACGCAGAGATTATTGATAGGCAATGAGTCACAGAAAATGTGTGATGTGCTACACAGCATCCATAGAAAAAGAGGTATTTCTGTCTGCAAAACTTGACACTTTTCAGCGTATAGTGTATTGTTAGCACATCAAACGAGACATAGGTAATGTGTTGATCAGGATCAGTAGATGATGGCTGAGCCGAGCAGCGAGCCGAGAGAGTGAAAGTCGGCATTCGGATACCTCATTGAACCCACCTGAGAGCGTCAGTGAATAAAACTGACCGGAGCCTCACCGTTAACGAGAGGAGCGGTTTTATAAGAATATGACCGCATAAGTGGAACTTGCTCATACAGGGCAGTTCAATTGAGGTGGTACCACGGGTAACTGACTCGTCCTTACACAAGGGCGGGTTTTTTTGTGCTTACTTTAGTTCATCTCATCAGTGGAATGTAACCATGCATAGAGTACTACAGGAGGAAATATGGTTGACGAAGAAAGATTTGTCGAGGATATAACCGACCAGGATGATAATTTTTCACAATGGTACAACCAGGTTGTGCGTAAAGCTGAATTGGCAGATTATGCACCTGTACGCGGCTGTATGATCATTCGACCATATGGCTATGCTATCTGGGAGAATATTCAGCGACTGATGGATGCTCGTTTCAAAGAAACTGGCGTACTCAATGCCTACTTTCCAATGCTTATTCCGCGTAGTTTTATCGAGAAAGAAGCGGAACATATCGAGGGATTCGCTCCAGAACTTGCGTGGGTGACACGTGGAGGCGGTGCAGAACTCGAAGAGCCACTTGCTGTTCGTCCTTCTAGCGAGACCATTATTAGCTATAGTTTTGCCAGGTGGATCCAAAGCTATCGCGATTTACCGATATTAATAAACCAGTGGAACAATGTAATGCGCTGGGAGAAACGCACTATTCTTTTTTTGCGAACTGCTGAATTTCTGTGGCAAGAAGGACATACTGCTCATCGTAGTATCGAAGATGCCGAAGAGCGAACACGTATGATGCTGGAGGTGTACCGGGCATTTGCCGAGGAAGACGCTGCTATGCCAGTGATTATGGGCCGTAAAAGCGAGAATGAGAAATTTGCTGGCGCATTGCGCACGTATGCTATCGAGGCGCTTATGCGTGACGGAAAGGCTCTCCAGGCAGGCACCAGCCACAATCTTGGAACGAACTTCGCCAAAAGTTTCGATATTCAATACCTGGATGCGGATGGACAGCGCAAATACTGCGCTACCACGAGTTGGGGGGCGAGCACTCGTCTCATTGGTGGCATCATTATGGTGCATGGGGATAATGCTGGTTTGATTCTTCCACCACGTCTCGCGCCTTACCAGGTAGTTATTGTACCAATCTGGCGTAAAGATGCAGAAAAAGCAGTTGTTCTTGAGATGGTAGAGCGCATTGAAAAAATGCTGAAAGGTAAAGTGCGCCTGAAAGTTGATTTGAGCGAAAATACTCCAGGCTGGAAATTCAATGAATGGGAGTTACGAGGTGTTCCAGTGCGTATGGAGATTGGGCCTCGTGATGTGCAGAATAACAGCGTGCTTCTGGTTCGTCGCGATAATCGTGCAAAAGAATCGGTTACAATTGGTGCGCTCGAAGCACGACTGCCTGTACTATTGGAAGAAGTGCAACAGGCGCTTATTCAGCGAGCGAAAGCATTTCAGGAGCAAAATACACACTATACCGAAAGTTATGAAGAGTTCAAACAGATTATCGCAGAAAAACGGGGCTTTGTGCGAGTGAAATGGGCTGAAGATACTGAGGCAGAACTAGCCATTAAGGAAGATACGAAAGCTACGCTCAGGGTCATACCATTTGATCAACCAGAGGGAGGCGTGAAAGGGAAGTGCTTCTATACTGGTAAGCCAGCTACCTGCGAGGCGATTTTTGCGCGAGCTTATTAAGGATAATATGAGATTGAAAAGGGAGGGGTACATCAGGAAGGCATGCAATTACAACTTGACGAAACATTGAAGACACGTATCGCGGGCGTTACTTTTGGCATGGTTACTATTCATGGAGTAACTGTTCGTGAAAGTGATGAACGATTATGGAAACAGGTAGAGATACTCAGCCAGCACCTGGCAAGTGAGTTTTCTCTAGAACACTTGTCGGAAAATGAACAGATAGCAGCAGTACGCGGTTTGCAGAAATCTTTTGGATTCGATCCGACACGCTATCGTCCATCATCCGAGAGCTTACTACGTCGTGTGCTGAAAGGACAGGGGTTGTATCAGATCAACTCAGCTGTTGATGTGAATAATCTATGCTCACTTGAATTTCTGTTACCGATGTGTAGCTATGATTTGAGAAATGTTGAAGGTCAGGTACGAGTACGTATAGGGAAAGCTGGTGAAGAATATCCAGGTATTGGGCGACAGGTGTTCCAGGCAGAAAACAAAGTGATCATCGCTGATGAGAGTGGCATCATGGGCAGCACGGTCTCCGATTCTGAGCGAACAAAAGTAACTACAGAAACAACTGATATTCTATTGGCGATTTATGCGCCAGCGACTCTGGATCCGCGCATTATTGAGCGTTATGCAACTTTGGCTGGACAAAGAATAGTCGAATTTAATGGAGGTCAGGCGAGTGATATAAGCGCACTGACTGTAACAATATAGGAGGGTATATATGAGGGTTTCAGAACAACTCACGAAAACGCTGCGCGAGGTTCCTCGCGACTCAGAAGGTGGCAACCAGGAGCTTTTGGTGCGTGGTGGTTTTATTCGGCAGCTTACCTCGGGGGTCTATAGCTACTTGCCACTCGGCAACCGGGTTATAAGAAAGATTTCGCAGATTGTGCGCGAGGAAATGGATCGTGCAGGGGGACAAGAAATATCCATGCCGGTTATTCAACCAAAAGACTTGTGGGATATGAAACCTGCAAGTGGCCCGTCTCGTACTGAGGCCATGGGCGATGTGTTGTTCAAGCTAAAAGACCGTAAAGGGAGGGATATGGTACTGGGTCCGACTCATGAGGAGGTCGTAACGACCCTGGTAGCAGAATTCGTGCGTAGTTATCGCGATCTCCCACAACTCATCTATCAGATACAAACAAAGCTGCGCGATGAGCCACGCCCACGCGCTGGTTTGTTACGTGTGCGTGAGTTTATCATGAAAGATCTCTACAGTTTCGATACTGATCCCGAGGGAATGGATATCAGTTATCGAAAGATGGCAGACGCCTACCGAGCTATCTTCACACGGAGCGGCTTGCGTTTTATCGTCATCCATGCTGATAGTGGTGCAATTGGGGGTAAAGCTTCGCAAGAGTTCATCGCAATCACAGAGGCTGGTGAAGATGACGCGATGATCTGTGATCGGTGCGATTACGCCGCCAATCGCGAAAAGGCCGAATTTGTGCGAACTGAGTATGCACGTGAAGCGGAAGAAGCACTCGAAGAAGTCTATACACCAAACAGTATGTCTATTAGTGATCTTGCTACCTTTCTCGATATTACTGAATCAAAGACCATGAAAACCGTCTGCTATGTAGCTGGAGG
>DATMNR010000121.1:0-3683 GCA_035568795.1 Ktedonobacteraceae bacterium | reverse complement strand
AATGTTTGTCCAATTGGACAGCTCACCACACATCAGACGAGTCCGCCCAGTGCGCGATTTTTTTAGGAGGTAGATATGCAGGATAGTATAGATATGAGGAATGTAGAACGTATTCCCTCGCTTGAGCAGAGGAATACATTTAGCTGGCCACGATTCTTATTAGAAAGTGTTTTGGCCATTGGTGGTGCTTTGGTGGTAACAGGACTGATTAGCCTCTTCCACCTCTACCCACAAATTCCAAACATTTCACTTGTCTACCTGCTTTTGATTCTCTTGCTGGCGAGTACCTTTGGACGTTATGCTGCTGTACTTGGGTCAGTTACCGCCTTTCTCGCCTTTGATTACTTCCTCGTACCACCTCTGTACACCTTTACGATTGCACGCTGGGAGGAATGGATTGCTCTGTTCGTCTTCCTGGTGACCGCACTCCTGACAAGTCAACTCACAGAAGTCATGCGCCAGCGCACAGCTCAAGCACGGCGCCAGGAACGCGAGACGAGGATTCTCTATGAACTGCTACGATATGCCAACACACATGAACGGTTGGAAGAACTGCTCAATGTAGTAGCATTCTCAACAGTGCGTGTTTTCGAGCCCTGGGGTGTCAGTGCTTGTGCCATACTTTTACCCGATGAGCAGGGAACTTTATCTATGATGGTTGATACATTGCCGTCGCACGAACCATTTACCTTAACCTCAGACGAGCTTGCTCTTGTAACTACTACAATGACACAGGGCCGTACACAGGAAAAGCGTTCTGCTCCACCTCCCGATATACGCGACTCCGAACATAATATTCATTACTATGCTAACATCGGGCCGGTCACTATTCTGCGTCTCATTCCGTTGCAGACAGATCAGCATGTATTTGGTGTATTGTGCCTACGTATCCAGCATCCAGTATCCTGGTTTGCAGATGTGGAACATATGGAGAAAGATCGATCCAGACCGGGGTCTCGCGTTGCCTTCTTCTGGACTTACCTCGAACAAGTGACTTCTCTGATTGAGCGAGCGCTGCTACGCTCATCGGTTGCATGAGTGCTGCTGCAAGCCAAGTTCGTTTTCCAGCAAGGTGATCTGTTTTTTATCGTTCAAAGAGTTTGTGTATCTCGTTTTGAAGGATGTCAAACTCCTTGCAGCTTCTCTCTTTAAGAGATATGCTTCATTAGAGAAAAACTTTGATTTTTAGGAGAAGCTACATTACATGGAAGATCGGAAATATCTTGATTCTGCTCAACAACCAACTGCAACAGGCGATATGGATCCAGAATCATTTCGTATGTATGGACATCAAGTCGTGGACTGGATCGCGGATTATTTAGGACAAGTCGGTGAGTATCCTGTGCTAGCTCAAACTGCTCCAGGTGATATTCGACATGCGTTACCCGACAAGCCACCAGTTGAACCTGAACCTATGGAGGCGATTCTAGCTGATTTTGAACGAATCATTATGCCAGGAATTACGCATTGGAACTCACCCGGTTTTCTGGCATATTTTGGTATTACTGGATCGGGTCCTGGCATTCTGGGTGAAATGCTTTCAGGTGCGCTTAACGTTAATGCAATGCTATGGCGTACCTCTCCCGCAGCTACGGAACTTGAGCAGGTGACGCTCGATTGGCTTCGCCAGATGCTTGGTTTACCGTATCCCTTGTTTGGTGTTATCAACGATACAGCGTCCTCGGGAGTATTGTATGCACTAGCAGCAGCACGTGAAGCTCTGCCTTTGTATATTCGCCAGAAAGGGATTGCTGGCAGGACAGACGTTCCTCGTTTGCGTTATTATGCTTCACAGGAGGCTCATTCCTCGGTAGAAAAGGCAGGTATTGTGCTTGGTGTGGGTCAGGAGGGATTGCGAAAGATCGGGGTTGATAGCGAATTTCGTATGGATGTCGCGCAACTCGAGTACGCAATTCACGAGGATATCATGGCAGGTTGGCAGCCCTTTGCAGTCGTTGCCACCGTTGGCACAACATCCACAACAAGTGTAGACCCTGTTCCAAACATTGCAGAAATCTGTGAACGATATAATCTGTGGTTGCATGTTGATGGAGCATATGGAGGCTCCGCAGCTGTTGATCCTGCAATGCGCTGGGTGGTAGCAGGCTGGGATCTTGCAGACACAATCATCATAAATCCACACAAATGGCTATTTACGCCAATCGATTGCAGCATACTCTATACTAGCAAGCCAGATGTAGTTAAGGCTGCCTTCAGCCTTGTTCCAGAATACTTACGTAATACTGAAAGTACTGGTGAAGATGTACCTAATTTAATGGATTATGGTACTTCCCTTGGGCGTCGCTTCCGTTCACTAAAGCTCTGGATGATTATGCGCTATTTTGGGCAAGAAGGACTCGCTGCAAGGATTCGAGAACATATTCGCCTGGCAAGGCTTTTTGCAGGATGGGTTGATGAAGCGACGACATTTGAGCGATTAGCTCCTACTCCGTTTAGTACGATATGTTTCCGAGCTCATCCAATTGGGATGGACGATGAATCAAAGTTGGAAGCATTGAATGAAGGCATCATGAACTCTATAAATGGGCAGGGTCGATTCTTTCTTTCGCATACAAAACTGAATGGTACATTTACCATACGTGCTGCCATAGGTAATTTGCGTACCAATGAAACGGATATTAGAGATTTGTGGAATTTATTACAGACATGTCTGAAAGACATGTCTGTAATAAATTCTTAGAAGAATGCTTGATCCAGAACCTGGAAAAATCGCTCATTCATTTGAAGAAGCTTTATTCTAAGGAGAGGAGAGTAAGATTGAGGATGCATCCCGGCCTTGAGCAAGGTTCGATATACCTTGATTACAATGCGACCACTCCAATAGATCCCGTGGTAGTGGAAGCAATGCTACCGTATCTATCAGAATACTTTGGTAATCCTTCGAGTTCTCACAGCTACGGGTATAAAGCGCGCCAAGCAGTAGATTTGGCGAGAGCACAGGTTGCACAGTTGCTTGGTTGTTCTGCGAATGAAATTACTTTTACAGGTGGTGGATCAGAAAGCGATAATCTGGCAATTCGTGGTATAGCTCTCGCATATCAAAATAAAGGTGACCATATCATCACGCAGATTACAGAACATCCTGCAGTGCTAAAGACGTGTCAAGCGCTTGAGAGGCTGCATGGGTACCGTGTTACGTATCTACCAGTTGATGGAAGTGGACGTGTTAATACCAAGGAATTAGAAGCGGCAATTGGCGATAAGACTGTACTTATTTCTATTATGCATGCGAATAATGAGACTGGAACACTGCAACCTATTACAGAGATCGCGAAGATAGCTCGAGAGCACGAAGTGTTGTTTCATACGGATGCTGCCCAGACTGTAGGCAAAATTCGTGTACTAGTTGAAGAGTTGGGTGTCGATTTATTGACAGTTGCTGGTCATAAGCTTTATGCACCCAAAGGAATTGGAGTACTGTATAGCAGGCATGATTTGAATCTGGAACCAGTAATTTATGGTGGTGGTCAGGAATCGGGTCACAGAGCTGGAACAGAAAGTGTTGCAAATATAGTGGCGTTAGGTACTGCTAGTCTGTTGGCTCAGGAGTACCTTTCAGAGAGCCAGGTTCGACAATACTCAATGCGTGACGAGCTTCAGAAGCTGATAGAGGAATTACTACATGAGGATGTCCAACTAAATGGACATATTACTGAACGCTT
>DATMNR010000120.1:0-3241 GCA_035568795.1 Ktedonobacteraceae bacterium | reverse complement strand
CCCGGGTTTGCTCTGCTACAACAAGTATATGATGGAGCGTTTCTCAGAACATCGCCCAGGCGAGTGAAGACTCCCTACCCCTTTAGTGGTAGATCCGTTTCACTCGAAAGGAGGAGGGGCGATGGTGATCCGTGTCTTAATTGCCGACGACCATAGCGTCGTGCGTGAGGGACTGCGTATGTTCCTTGGGCGCGATCCGGAATTGGAAGTAGTGGGTGAGGCGGCTGATGGAGTCGAAGCGGTTGAGAGCGCGCGACAACTGCATCCCGACGTCGTGCTCATGGACCTGCTCATGCCGGTGATGGACGGGATTGCGGCTATCTCGATCATCCGCAACGAACTGCCAGAGACAGAGGTCATCGCCTTGACCAGTGTGTTGGAAAGCGCAGCAGTGGTTGGTGCGGTGCGGGCAGGGGCAATTGGTTACCTGCTCAAGGACACTCAAGCCCCAGAGCTTCGCAGAATGATCAAGGCCGCTGCCGCAGGACAGGTGCAGCTCTCTCCCCAGGCGTCGGCCTACCTGATGCGCGAAGTACGGACACCGGAGAAGACAGAGGCGTTGACCGAGCGTGAAATGGAGGTGCTGCGCCTCCTTGTCCAAGGGCAATCGAATAAAGAAATCGCACGAGCCCTGCAGATTGCTGAGGACACCGTCAAGACCCACGTCAAGCATATTTTGGCAAAGCTTGGCGTGCAGAGCCGCACCCAGGCAGTCTTGGGTGCGATACGTCTCGGCCTGGTATCACCCGAACAAAGAATGAAGCTGCAGTGATGGTTTCACCGCGCTTGTGGTAGGCTGCTGACCTCCCTGTCATGCTGCATGTGCCATCTTTCCGCGTATACTGCCTGAGAGACGAGCGGAGCAATGGATGAGAGAGCTAATTGAGCGTACTTCTTCGCCGAAAGCGAGCGTGAGGCTGCGTTGGAAACACTATCTAGGCGACAGCATGCTTGCGCTTGGAGGAGTCATCCTCATCACCGGCGTCATCGCTGTGGCACATCTCTATCCGAGAATTCCTACCATCGCCTTTGTGTATCTGCTTCTGGTTTTAACATTAGCCAGTACACGGGGACTCTACGCTGCAATCTTGACGTCGCTGCTGGCCTTCCTCTGCTTTGATTTCTTCTTCTTCCCGCCGCCATATACCTTTCTCGTCATCAAAACGGAAGACCTGCTCACACTGGTGGTTTTTCTGACGACAGCAATCATCACTGGCCAACTGGCATCGGCTTTGCGGCAACGCGCTGAGCAGGCCAACAACCGGGAACGAGAGCTACGCATCCTCTACGAACAAGCACAAGAACTCGTGTCGCTCCAGGAACGGCAGCGATTGGCTCGCGAACTCCATGACTCCGTCTCACAGGCCCTGTACGCCATCGGGCTGGGAGCCCACACTGCCCGAGAGGCGTTGGAAGGCGATCCTGAACAGGCAATGGCATCGATTGACTACGTGCTTGCGCTTGCTGAGGCGGGTCTCGCCGAAATGCGTGCTCTCATCTTCGAACTGCGTCCTGAGTCACTAGAAATGGAGGGGCTGGTGGCAGCCCTTACCAAGCAAGTGGCAGTCTTGCGTACGCGGTACAAACTGACGGTCGAAGCGGACTTGGGGGAGGAACCCACTCTCTCTTTAGAGACGAAACACATGCTGTACCGTGTGGCACAGGAGGCCCTCCATAACATTGTCAAGCATGCCCGCGCCACCAAAGTCAACTTACATCTTGCAGGCGAGGAAAATGAGTTCATTCTCGAGGTACGCGATAACGGGAGAGGCTTTAATCCAGCTGAGCCTTTCCCAGGGCATCTGGGCTTACGCTCAATGAACGAGCGGGTCACGAGGATGGGTGGAACACTCACGATCGAGAGCGTTCCAGAGCAAGGAACATACCTGGGTGTTCGAATTCCAATTGTTTGAGGGAGCTAGCGCTACCTCAATCAGCAACTGCCTACTTATCCGACTTGCCAACACATTGAGTAGATTGGAACCATAACTCTCTCGCATCGGGAATGAAAGTACTCTCTAATTATGTTAAAATATACAGAACTTATGATATGACGAGCCAGAAGAGTCTAATGAACCTGTGAGAGCCAGGAAATTGAGGAAATGACAATGAATTGTTTTGAGACAGCAGCTCGTCTTCATCTTTATATTGATCGGGAACTCAGTGTTCGCGAAGTTGAAATCGTACAGCAGCATCTCACTGATTGCCAATATTGTGAATGTCGCTTCCATTTTGATATGCGGCTTAAACGACTTATTCACGAACGCTGTACAATCGAGCGCGCGCCTGCACACTTGCGTGAAGCAGTATTGCTCCTGGCGCGTACGCCAATGGGCGAGCCAGTCACTCTTGATCCCGATGTTGAGATGGAGATTCGCGCAGATATTGAAGATTGCTAAAGCTTCAGGCAATCTTCAATATCTGTTTACACAATCCGACTTCGTAGCAATGACGCCACGAACATCTGAAGAATGTCAGGTTCGTCGATTTGCTTTGCCAGATGGCCCTCATTACTATACACGATTTCGCCTGGCTAGACAGAGATGCCAAAGTTGAAATACCTGTTGAGGTAGATTAACCAGTTAAAATAAATCATAATGCCCATCAGGATCATGATTACCCCTGTTCCAATTTCAATCTTTCCAGCGTACGGCTTTAGCCACTTCAATAGTTTGCTGAAGTGATCGAGTCCGAGTCCTAACAGCAAAAATGGCACGCCCAAACCAAGTGAATAAACCAGAAGTAATAACACACCCTCACGTAGAGTAGCGGCATTGGAGGCTAAAACCAGGACAGGTCCCAGGATTAACCCAACACAGGGTGTCCAGCCTATGGCAAAAACCAGGCCAATCACGAATGATGCAGGATAGCTGGGACGATTCGGGCGAAAATCAAATCGTTTTTGCCAGTAGAGAAATGGCAATTTCAATAGGCCTGTCAAATGAAGCCCTATGAAGATCAGCAAAATACCACCGATCTCGCGTAGCAAGAACTGATGGATGCGTAGAAATCCTCCCAACGTGCTAGCGGTCGCTCCCAATGCTACGAAAGCCAGAGTAAAGCCAGATACGAACATCACCGCGTGTAGAAAGGTAGTCACTCTGAGGGGACCTTCTTCCTCCAGTTCTCCGCTCGATTGATACACACTTTGGCCAACAAGCTGCGCCAGGTATATTGGTACCAATGGTAACACGCAGGGTGAAAGAAACGATGCCAGACCCGCTAAAAAAGCAACTCCAAG
>DATMNR010000119.1:0-6503 GCA_035568795.1 Ktedonobacteraceae bacterium | reverse complement strand
TGTCGGACGCACTGCCCAGGCAGCAAGCAGACTGGCCGAGAACGAATTGCATTTACGCAACTTCGACTGGGAGCTAGCTCATACACTGCACTGGTGGCGTAACTGGCTTGCGGGCTCCACCTACAAAGGAGACTATGACACCTGGGTCAAACGCAGTGCATTGGTGCTCAAAATGCTGACCTATGCGCCTACAGGAGCTATTGTGGCGGCCCCTACTACCTCATTACCCGAGGAACTGGGAGGCGTGCGCAATTGGGATTATCGTTACACCTGGTTGCGTGATGCCACCTTTACGCTTTATGCTCTCAATGTATTAGGCTTCACTGAGGAGGCACATTCTTTCACACATTGGCTACGTCGTCTTTCCTACTCGAACGGCGAAGACCTCCAAATTATGTATGGTATCCGCGGTGAGCGCGATCTGGAGGAGCGAGAATTACCGCACTTGAGTGGTTATTCCGACTCCCAACCTGTTCGAATTGGCAACGGCGCAGCAAATCAGAAACAATTGGATGTTTTTGGCGAAGTATTGGATTGCATTCACCTGTTCCGACGGCAGGGCGGCTTTGAGCGCTTTGGAGAAAAACTTGAAGGACCACTGTGGGCTATGTTACGGGTACTCATCGAGCATGTATGCGCCCACTGGCATGAGCCTGACAGTGGAATCTGGGAAGTGCGAGGTGGGATACGCCACTTTGTATATTCCAAAGTAATGTGCTGGGTGGCACTCGATCGTGGCATTCGAGCTGCTGAACAATTGAACCTGGATGCTGATATTGAACGTTGGCGACTGGTGCGAGATCAGATACGCACGGATATTCTAATCCACGGTTACAATCCACAGATAGGCGCCTTTACGCAATCCTACGACAGCACATCTCTGGATGCCTCGAATTTATTGCTACCTTTGGTCGGCTTTATCGCACCGGATGACCCACGCATGCGATCAACGGTCGATTGTATCATCAAGCGTTTAACAGATGAAAATGGCTTCGTCTATCGCTATCACTCCAATGACGGGCTGCCGGGAAGTGAGGGCACTTTTACCATCTGTACATTCTGGCTAGTCGACAACCTGGCCATGCAGGGACGAGTCGATGAAGCCCGTTCGCTTTTTGAACGATTACTCAGTTATGCCGGGCAACTTGGCTTGTTTTCCGAAGAGGTTGGCAACGTTGGGGCCAAAGCACTCGGTAATTATCCACAAGCCTTTACCCACATCGCGCTCATCAACAGTGCGTACAATCTAAAGAAAGCTGAAATGCAGCAGGCAGAGCATCATACCGACCCTGTCATCGCAGCAATTCACTTGCAAAAGTAATAATTCGGCAGGGATTTCAACGGACATGTGAGCCGTTGAAATCCCTGCCGAATTATTAAATCTATGCCTGCGATGGCAGAAAGAGCAAAATAATACAATAAACTGAAGCAGCCAGCAACAAAAGACAAAAGCTTCCAACCAGAATACGCGAAACCTGAAAAGTCCCCCCAGCATTCCTGGGACGAAAACTACTTAGGGACATTCTCAACCCAACCACAAAGATACCAACAAGCAGCAACAAATCGAAAATCTTGACCCCCAACGAACCATTAAAAAGAGCAAAAGTAATCGCCAACGGAACAAAAACCAGAATACCACCAGACACAACCGCAACTGCATAGCCCATAAACATCCACTCATCAAACCTGAATTTCCAAAGCCGTGGAGTCATAGTAATCACAATCACCAAACCACAAACATAAGCAATAAGACCTATCAGCGTCCAAACAACAGGTTGCATTTTATATATCCCTACACAAAATCTTGGCTACCAGTAAGCATTTTGCACAATCGGAAACAACAATAATACCATCTTCAACAAACTGAAAAGTGTAGCCACCGCTAGTGTACTCAAATGTTCCATATGCGTCAATGATAATGCCATACTGAATAACATTGGCTAACATATGCTATAGTGTGACCAAAACAGAAAACAAACGAGGAACCACAATGGTTGAATTAGTTTGGAAAGGCAAACAAACCTTAAAGCCAGCAAATCTCAAGAACACAAAAATCCCTGTACAACATCTTTGCACCTTTGAAAGCTATCCAGGACAATCAACCGAAAAATGCACCAATCCCCCCCTAAATTCTACACCAACCTGGCAAAATCGCTTAATCTTGGGAGACAAAAGTTCCATCCTCCCAGCACTCCTTCCCGAATTTACCGGGCAAGTAAATCTAATATACATTGACCCCCCATTCATGACAGGACGCGATTTTAAAAACGGCGAGCAGCTGGCCTACAGCGATAAATGGGATAACAATCTTGATATATATCTCCAATGGCTATATGAAGCATTTATCCTGCTCAAAATACTCCTTTCATCCAATGGCAGTCTTTATGTACATCTGGACTGGCGCGTCACTCATTATGCTAAAGTTATATTGGATGAGGTCTTTGGTTCGAATTCCCGCACAAATGGCCCTGGCTTCAAAAATGAGATTATCTGGCATTACCAATCTGGAGGACGCTCGCATAAACGCTATGCAAGTAAACACGATACAATTCTCTTTTACAGCAATTCTTCCAACTATTGTTTTCATGCGGAAAGGGTCGGAGAGCGGCGTGGCACAAAAAAACGCAATCACATGAAAAAATGCGTCGATGCTGACGGGCATACTCACTGGACTATCCATTCAGCCGGGCGACTGTATACCTATGCCGAAGATTCTCATATGACCCCTAGCGACGTTTGGAGCGATATCAGCCATTTACATCAGACCGATCCTGAACGCAATGGATACGCAACGCAGAAACCAGCAGCATTACTCGAACGTATTATCCTTGCATCATCCGAAGAGAATGATCTTGTACTTGATTGTTTTTGTGGCAGTGGTGTGACCCCTGTTGTTGCAGAACGACTTGATCGGCGCTGGATTGCATGCGATCAGAGTGAACTCGCTCTAAAGCTGACCCGTGATCGCATGTTAACCTTTGAGCTGGTTCGTCCATTTGTCATGCAGCGACTCGAAAATGACGCTAAATGAAGCAACGTTATACTCGCTCATACTAATATTAAGAACAGGAAAGAAAGAAACGAACAATCATGTTAGAACTTTTGGAACAACTCTTTCGTAAGGTGCGAGCCTACATGCAGTCTGAACGCTTCGATCGCTATCTGGTCTATTCCCAATCATCCGAACACACAACGATGCAATTTGACCGCGAAGCAGAAGATATTATTATCAGCGGATTAATCGAAAGTGGTCAAAGCTTCGAAATATTTACTGAGGAACGACCGACGTTTTCGACTTCAAATGAGCCATCCTATCGTATCATAATTGATCCTGTAGATGGTTCCACCAACGTTTCGCGTGGCATTCCAACAGCAGGAGTATCGCTTGCAGTCTTACTATCAGATGAGCCTATCACTCCTCAGAATGTGCAATGGGCTTTAGTTGGAGAACTCTATAGTGGAACAGTATACCAGGCGCAGCGGGCCTGGGGCGGGTTTTGTAATGGACATCGTTGCCAGGTCAGCGAGACCAGTCAACTCGAACAATGCCTGGCTGGAATGAACTTCGACGGACGAGATCCCGAAGTATCTCGCAAGTTGCTCTTAGAAAATCCACCAATACACAACGTACGCCGATCGGGCAGTTCCTCGATGGACATCGTGTACGTCGCAAATGGAGCGTATGATGCCTATATCGATGCAGGAGACATACTCACCGCTGAATCATTCCTGGCACCCCTGAGTATCGTACTGGAAGCAGGAGGTATTGTAACCGACCAATATGGTAAACCTCTACGTCCTATCTCCAATATGACTGAAGGCTATTCACTAGTAGTCGCAGGCACAAAAGAACTACACACCGAACTACTAACACGCATTAAAACCTGACCCCATTTGCAATTGTGAACCAGCTCACAACATATTCTGGCATCATATGGTATCATTTGATATATAAAAGTAATCATTCATTAAAAGTTCCAGGGGACCAGCTGGACCCATACCAGGATGTGCGATGCCCTTAGGCGCAAACGTAAAGGAGCGCAGAGGACGCAGTCCTTTGCCAGGGTGTGCGATGCCCCTTAGACGCAAACGTAAAGGAGTGCAGAGGACGCGGTCCTTTGCCGGGGTGCGGGGTGTCCCCGCCCACTTTCCCCATCCTGCCGCCGGAGGCGGCAAGAAAAAAACTGAATAGTACAATCTAAATAACACTCAATAAAAAACTATCTAGAAGGACCTCCAAATGCAAATCAACATACACCAAAATCAACACAAAAGAGAACCCACACATCACATACCAACAATACTCATAAGCACCTTGACCCTATGCCTCATCCTACTAAGCGCATGCGCAAACAATACAGGAAACACAAACTCTAGCACTTTAACCACTATCCCTGCTCCAGCCATTGATCTCACCACCAAAAATCAGGGTGACACACAACTACTCGCTTTCCAACAATGGATTACCTTAATGCAACAATACAATGGTAATACAACCATTTACCTACAGCAATTGAACATTGATCAGCAGGCCTTGAACAGTGCTAAAACAGAAGCAGCCTTCAAATCTACCTTGGCAAAGCTGAATGCACAAGTTGAAGCAATCAAAATTCCTGCAATGAAAGCCGAGATCAAGAGCCTCCAAATTCAACTAGAGCAGGGCCAATCGAGTTGGGGTCAGCAACACCAGTACCACGACGACTACAACAACACAAACTACCAACTTGGTTTTGAATATGGACCAAACGGTATCGGTGGATGGGTTCAACAGGAGTTCGATTCTGCTCAAACTCTAGCCGATTATCAGCAAACGATCGAAGACTTAAACATGTATCTGACCAACTTCCAGGCAATGACAACCAACGCGGAACATAATGCCCCCTATAATCAAGTGCATCAGACCGATCTACAACTCATGCAACACTACGGATATATGAACAAAAAGGTAGTTGTTGTCTCGCTTTATGAACAAGCCATGCGCGTGTACCAGAATGGTAAATTAGTCAAAGCATTCCAGGTAACCACAGGCCGCCCAGAAAGACCAAGCCCTCCTGGAACATGGTGGGTAGAGGGCAAACAATCTCCAACCGTGTTCAAGGCTACTGTGCCAAAGTCTTCACCCTACTGGTACCCCGATACACCCATACATTTCGCTATGCAATACCACAGCGATGGCTACTTCCTGCACGACAGTTGGTGGCGCGCGGACTACGGCCCTGGCACGAATTTCCCACACCAGGATTCGAGTGGCGATTCATTCTCATCATTCGGATCACACGGTTGCGTAAACATTCAAGAAAGCAACGCAGCCTGGTTATATAACTACGTATCTCTATACACCCCGGTCCTCGTCTATTAGTCCTAACTAAACAAATGGGGTTCCAGAGGCCTTGCAAGGCCCTTTAGAGGGGTGCAGGGGACGAAGTCCCTTGCCGGGGTGCGGGGTGTCCCCGCTCAATTCTCTCTCCGCGCCGCCGGAGGCGGCGCGGAGAGAGAAAAAGAACCTGAATAGGTAATGTCACTAAGTCGAGCTTTTCCTAAAAAGAAACGCAGTTGCCAAGAAAGTCACAAGCATCATCACAACCCAACTAGCCACTAGAATTTGCAAAAGACCATCCTCACGCTTCTCCACCTCGCGCAACGACCTGCCAGCAACAACAAAACCTGAAGTTGAGCCTGTAAATTGCGTCACCACAATT
Source organism: Ktedonobacteraceae bacterium (assembly GCA_035568795.1). Lineage (GTDB taxonomy): Bacteria > Chloroflexota > Ktedonobacteria > Ktedonobacterales > Ktedonobacteraceae > DATMNR01. The sequence continues at coordinate 804 of DATMNR010000119.1, read as the reverse complement.
GCACTCCGAACGCTCGTTTGAGGTTGCCAGGTAATACGATCCTCCCCATTTTGCCTGACAGAATCAAAAACACCCGAGGGTATTGTAGGGGTCTGACCTTCTAATTGAGCGGATGAGGCTATAGGGTTTCCATTATCATCGAATACGATAAGGTAGGGAGCCAGACTTGTGGTGATATCAACCTTCTCTGAAGGCACAACATTCTGAACAGATTGCCCACCTGCAAGTTTTGCAGCGGCATCTTCAGCCATTTGAATTTGAGGATCATTCGCTCCTTGCCTGAGATTCTGCTGAACAGCGGCATAGAGAAGACCAATCAATCCAGTTACAACAATAGCAACAAGTAACCAGTGCCGCAAAATGGTCTTTACATTCCAATTTCTAACAAACATACGCAGATTATATGTTACTCATGACCTGAGTGCAATTCTACAGCCCTTTAGTTCGGCAATAACTCAACGCTAAAATTATCCCACCAGCCCGCAAACTCCGCGCGACTCATAATAGTACGATCAGCAGGGGCAGAATCAACAAGATACACATTATTGCTATCACCGCCCCGGACAACCAGAATATGCCCAGGCACACCCACTATCACAGGAAAGCCCTTATTCGACACAGCAACCAAATCCTGTATCGTACGAGGGGGATTGGGAACAGCCCTAAAACCAAAGTAACTTGCTACTTTAGCTATACCAGGCTCTCCGCCGGTCAGTCCATTATATGTGTCCCACACGCCTAAATTCGATTCCACCTGCAAAACATCGGCGGCAATGAGATGACGACCATACGCATCCATCACCT
>DATMNR010000118.1:0-2537 GCA_035568795.1 Ktedonobacteraceae bacterium | reverse complement strand
CCGAGCGTATTCACTCGCGGCGAGGACGGCACCCAGGTTATCGCTGGGGTGGCAGGTCTCGTGTTTAGCGATGTAGCTGTCGTTGTAGTCGAGGTAGCGTACAAGGGCTGAGTTATAGAGTGCTGCACGGTCAGGGGCGGTTTTGCCGCCACCGATCAAAGTTACCAGGGGCTTGCCGCCAAAGTCCTCAAGTTGAGCCTGTAACATCTTGATGGGAGGTCCGTCGAGCGCTCCAAAGGCACAGCCCAGGGCGTCGATGATGCGGATCTTGAGTTGTTGTCGAGCTTCATCTGAAAGGTCTTCGTATTTCGCTCTCACGACGAAAGCTGCTAGTTGCTCAACCTGTGTCATTTCTTTCTCTTTTCGCTACTATACAGGCTTTTTTCTCTCTTGCGCTGCCTCCGGCAGCGGATGGAGGAGGCAGATGGGCGGGGACACCCCGCACCCCGTCAAGGGGCCAGCAAGGCCCCTTGGAACCCCTTGCTGACCCCTTAGAGTTCCTTGGTGAATAAGTGCCACTTTTTCTTCAGGAATGTTCTCTATCAAGTATAAGGGAGAGAGGTTGATACGTCCAACACTTATTTGATATAGTATTGATCTTATTTTGAGATCAATACCGATGTAGGCGGATCGAGATTTCGTGGGTTGAGAGTAAATCTGATATACTTCATCCAGGAGTTAGTCCAGCATAGAAAGAGGTATAGACTTGCTCAAAGGAAACAGTGTTACTCTGAGAAGCGTGGAACGAGAGGATTTGCCAGTCCTGAGTGATTTTAACAACGATCTGGAAGTTGAACTGGCGAGTGGAGGCGATCCTCCCATCCCGCAATCATTTGCGCGTCTGCAAGCACGCTATGATGAGTCGTTACGCCGTGGTGAACGAGATGGATGTCATTTCGCTATAGAGACTGATGGTACGTTGATTGGAGTATGCGACCTCTTCCATTTTGATGAGACTGCTCACACGTGTGAACTGGGCATTCTGATCGGTGATAAAAGCTATTGGGGGAAAGGATATGGGAGGGAAACGATCAGTTTGCTCCTGCAGTACGCTTTCCAGTATCGCAATCAACACAAAGTCTGGCTTCGCGTGAATGAGAATAATAAGCGAGCCATAAACTCGTATCGTGCATGTGGTTTTGTGGAAGAAGGCCGCCAGCGATCTCATGTTTGGAGCGATGGGCGCTATGTCGACCTGATCCTGATGGGAGTGCTTCGGGAGGAATGGAAATCCCCAAATGAGCAAGTGAAGTAATTTATGAACCAGTGGAAAAGAGCCTGTTGCTATAGATTGTTTTTATGGCGAGCACGATAACGACGTGCCTTCCAAAGATTAGCGCATTTTTCAGGTGTGCAGTAAAGCTTAGTGCGACTCTTGCTTTCATCATAAAAGATGCCACGGCAGTAGGTATTTGCACATATTTTGAGACGTTTGGGATCGTGATAAGCCAGCACATGAGCAAAAGAAGCGGCGATTTCTGCTTGGACCCAATCCCAATCCTTCTTAAGTGGCACCATTTCCAATTGATATCCATGCGTATCTTTCTCCAGGTTGCGACACAGAGGCATCTTGAGCATAATGGCGTTGAGCATTGCTTGATCTTGTTCTGTAATCGTTCCCTCAATCAGCGTTTCAATCATTGAGCGTAGTAAGGTGCGTAGCGATACCAGCGTAGTCAATATAGCTGAATCGGGTGGTTGCTCAACATGTAGTCCCCATTTGGTAAGAAACTGATCCATCCAGCCTGGCTGCTGAAGCTCATCTCTCACCCACCGTCCGCGGAAATCGCGAAATTCGCTATTGATGAAATCTACACATAACGCTTCCATGAATCTTTTAACTCCCTCGATGTCTAACAGGAATTGAATCTCCAAGACATCTCAAATGTTGCTTCTTCATCTGTCCTGTCTCGCTCACGAACCTTTTTTGAGAGTGTGTAAGTATTTGCAAGGCTTGCAAATACTTACACACTCTCAATTGAACGCGCCGCAGGCGCACAGAAAACAGTCACACATAGACTTTTGAGATGTTCTGTAACTGACAAAAAAATATTGACAGTTACAAGTTGGACATGTTATTCTTTTGTATATAACCCTATTAAGCAACATTGACCGTTACATTACCAGTCCAGTTCCCTGTATTTGTCGTTCTGCTTCGTATGTAAGAAAGGGATACGCCGATGGCGCGTAAACGTACAGGTGTACTCGAAGGATGCCCCTCTCGTCGTGATGTCCTCAGGGGTATGGCGGGATTAATGTTTGCTGTGAGCCTTGAGAGTTGCGCTCAAGCTCTCTCTACCTCTTCAACTCCACCTACCCCTCGTCGTCCAGGAAGCATACTATATACCTATCGTGGACATACTGATCGTATACTGACGGTAGCATGGTCGCCCAATGGCAAGTACATCGCATCGGGATCTTTGGATAAGACGGTGCAGGTATGGGCTGCCAACCCTGGCGATCATTTTCGGCCCTATATTTACCGGGGTCATACTGCCGCTGTGCAAACGGCGACATGGTCACCAGACAGTAATCGC
>DATMNR010000117.1:0-5945 GCA_035568795.1 Ktedonobacteraceae bacterium | reverse complement strand
AGAAGAAATCCCTTTTTAGTGCAGAGAGCACAAACGGGATAAAGAGGAGAACAGTCCGTGCAAAGACGATCCGAATCAGGCCCGCGTCGTGAGCGACCGGGCGGGCGTGGCGAGCGAACTTCTCGCCGTAAAATATGCCAGTTTTGTCACGATCACGTGCGCGAAATTGATTATAAAGACGCGAACCGTTTCATGAAACGGTACATTTCTGATCGTGGCAAAATCGAACCCCGTCGTAAGACGGGTACTTGCGCTAAACACCAGCGCCGTCTCAGCGTAGCTATCAAGCAAGCGCGACTCATGGCGCTACTGCCCTACACCGCAGAACACATACGCGGCATGTAGAGCATGGCTCTTATTGCGCTACACAGCGAAGATCATGTGATGCTTCAAACTAGAAAAGTAGCTCACAATTTATCTTTGCTGTGTTTGCGCGTTATGCGAACCGGCACCAGTGGCCCTGGCAGAAGGGAAGGAAAATGACAAGTCAGACTGAGCAGCCTGTAAAAAGGCCCGTAAAGCAGAGAACAGCACCTTCGAATAAACCTAAGAAATATAATAGACAGACAGCGCATGTCGAAGCCCGACGCGATGGTAAACCTCTCATTTTTGGATGGGGAAAACATCTTTCTCACGCTGAAAAGGTTAAAATTCAGCGTCGCGCTACATGGACCATAGCTGGCATTTTTGGCTTCCTTATCGTTGGAACAATCCTTGCCTTCTGGATAAGTATCAACATCATCATCCCAGGAAAGCCCATTACGAGCGTCAATGGACACCAGATCCCACAATCGCAATATCGCAAAATGGTGGCTGTGAAAACTCAACTTGCATACAATAGTATCTATGGTAAGCAAGGTCTTGAAGCACAGGCCAACGAATTGACTAAACAGGATGCTGCGCAACTTAAGACAATAAATGACCTCACTCAGCAGGTTAATACTTTAAACAAGCAAATCAAAGCATTACCAGCGGGGCCGTCTCAACAACGCACTGATCTTGAAAATCAGCTTGAATCGACAAATAAACAATTGTCTGCGGCTCAGGCTAGCCATCAAAACTTCACTCAGCAAATTTCCAATTTAAACCAGAATACCATTCCCCTAGCAAAACAGTCTTTCACACAATCACAAGTGGCAAACGATAGTGTGTCCTGGCTGCAAAATGACGAACTGATCCGCGAGTGGCTTACGACACAAAGCCCTGCAATTCAAAATAAGGCTAATCCAACGACTGCTGAGGTTAACAAAGCTCTGAATGACCTGAAAGCGACTCTGCCAGCAACAACCAGCTATAGCAGCTTTCTCAACCAGATGGGCATATCTAATGATGATGTAATCAGTATGCTCACCGTGAAAGTACGTCGTGATAATATGCAGAACTACCTCGCTTCCAAGATAGTTTCACCCGCATACCAGGTTCTCTCTCGTACAATCACTGCTGATACTGAAGCGGCCGCCAATCAGATACTCAAGGAGATCAAATCTGGAGGTGATTTCGCCAAGATCGCAAGCAAGCAATCGAAGGACACAACGACTGCCAGTAGTGGTGGTAGCCAGGGTTGGTTAGCCCGTGGTCAATATACATTGAACCAGAATGCTGCAGTTGTGGAGAACTGGCTATTCGATCCTTCGCGCTACATTTATGAGCTGAGTCCTGTGTTGAAAGAAAATGGTTCTTACCATATTGCACAGATCATGGGTATTAATCCATCGCGCACTATAGATCCGAGCATGTTACAAACGCTCCAGTATAATGCTCTATCAAACTGGATCCTGGAACAACAAGCTTTACCAACCACGACGATTACACCCGTTGATCAAAACATGTTGCTCGATCCATTGAATCTGCCACCAACATCAATATTACCTGCTGCGGCACCATCAAGTGGCCAAAGTGTACCGGGAAGTGCACCAGTAACAACACCCTAAACAACAATCTGTAAGTTAGAGGGTAAGGTTTATAGTGAACTTTACCCTCTACATACACTCAAATACTATCGAGGAAACACGGGATCATGCATGCTTAGCGCACCTTCTACCTATCTGATACAAAATTCTGAAATTCAAGAGCTTCTACAGACGGTCTCTCTCTATCTGCACATCCCTTTCTGTCATACTCGCTGTCATTATTGCGATTTCAATACGTACGCTGGCATGCTCCCCTTGCGTGAACCATATGTGCGTGCACTGATCACCGAGATAGGATTAGCAGGACAGCTTGCCCAACGCGTAAATGGTACGCGACGCCGCTCACGTACCATCTTTTTCGGCGGGGGCACGCCTAGCCTGCTTACCGTAGAACAAATCAAACGCCTGCTTTCTGCATGTCGTGAAGCTTTCGCGGTCGACGAACAGGCAGAAATCACGCTAGAAGCCAATCCTGGCACACTCAGTTCTGAACAACTAACAGGTCTGCGGGCTGCTGGTATTAATCGTCTCAGCTTAGGTTCTCAGAGCTTTGATACTGAATTACTGCATACATTAGGTCGTATTCACTCACCAGAAGAGATTGTACAAGCTCTTAGCAACGCTCGTGCAGCAGGATATAGATCCATCAATCTTGATTTTATGTTCGGATTGCCAGGACAGACGATGCACCATTGGGAAACAACTCTTGACCGGGCATTGACTTTACATCCCGAACATTTTTCACTGTATTCTTTGATTATTGAAGAGGGCACACTTTTCTACACCTGGACAAACGAAGGGCAGATTATTCCAGGGGATGAAGACCTGTGCGCAGATATGTATGAATATGCCGACGAACGTCTGCAAGCAGAGGGTTATGAGAACTACGAAATCTCGAATTGGGCTTTGCCAGGCTACCAGAGCCGCCATAACTTGACGTATTGGCAGAATCTCCCTTACATCGGTATGGGAGCTGGGGCACATTCCTTCTTTGGAGGCAGGCGTTTTTCTAATGTTCTTGACCCGCAAGCATATATTAGACTGCTTAAAAAGCAGCAACGACCAGAGGCAGATGGAGAATTCATTGACCGTATACAAGAAATGACTGAAACTGCTTTTCTCGGACTTCGAACCGCACAGGGCCTGCATTTGCCAACATTTGAAGAACGTTTTGCTGAGCCGTTTACCCAATTTGTTGGGACACGCTTACACTTAGTAGAAGCAGCGGGACTATTAGAGCATGAACATGAATGGATCCGCCTGAGCAAACGAGGTCGCCTGTTGGCTAACGAAGTCTTTCTGAGGTTATTACCCGACTGATGAAGGATACACACGTGAACGTATCACGATCTACATCCTGGACAATATATGACCCTTTAACAAGATCCCAATATTCCGAATACCAGCAAGCGGGGATAGGCTATCTGCACGCCCAATTGCTCATCAATCGAGGTATTAAAACACCCGAAGCAATGCACAAATTCCTCGACGCCCGCTACGACCAGCTACTTGATCCTCTCACAATGACTGGTATGGCCAGCGCGCTTGAACGCATTCACAATGCTCTTACAGCCCACGAACACATCACCGTCTTCGGCGATTTTGACGCAGACGGCGTTACTTCGGCAGCCTTGTTGACTCGCGTATTACGGGCAATCAAGCATCATGATGCTCCACTTGATTACTTCATCCCTCATCGTATTTACGATACGCGCGGATTGAGCAAGGAAGCAATTGATAAGATCAAAGCCAGGGGTACAACGCTCATTATCACGACTGACTGTGGCAGTTCTGATTTCGAAGAAGTAGCATATGCAAAAAATCTCGGCATTGATATCATCATTACAGATCATCACCAGCCACCCGAGCAACTTCCTCAGGCTTACGCTATGATTAATCCGTGGCAAATTGACAATACTTACGAAGAACGCTACCTCTGCGGTGTAGGCATTGCCTTTAAACTGACTCAGGCACTTTACCATGTTTACCATCGAGAAAGAGAGGCCCAGGAATTACTTGACCTCGTTGCAATTGGCACTATTGGAGACATAGCACAGTTGTTGGGAGAAAACCACACACTTGTGCGCCTGGGCTTGGAACAACTAAATCACACAAACAATCCAGGATTGCGAGCACTCATCCAGATTGCAAATCTGCAACCTGGAAAACTACGCGAACGTGACATTTCATACGTTCTTGGCCCTCGTATCAATGCCGCTGGCCGTATGGAGCATGCCGGAACCGCTTTTCATCTTCTAACCACTGATGATGCTGAAGAAGCTCGGATGTATGCTCAAGAGTTGGAGGAGCTTAATCAGTCACGACAACAACAAACCGAGGAGTTGATGAAACTCGTACGAGAGCAGGCTCATGAGCTATCCAGTGACCAGGTAGTTCTTGTCTACGGTAATAAAGATATCTGGCCGGAGGGTATAATTGGTCTCGTAGCAGGGAGGCTTTCAGAAGAAATCAAACGCCCCGTCTTCGTGCTCAGCCAGGACACAGAGTCTAGTCGAGGCTCCGCGCGCAGCTATGGAGGATTCAATATTATTGAGGCATTACGAAATCGTGCCGATTTATTCGAACGTCACGGAGGGCATGCCCAGGCTGCTGGTTTCACTATCGCTAACGCCAATATCGAAGAACTACGTAAGCACTTACTCTCCTGGCATGAAAATACTCAATCTCCCATTGAAGCTTTGACTGAAAACGCTGAAACACCTGATCTTACCGGTATGATTGCAGAACAAGAGCTTCCTACCTCATCAGACTCACGCAAAGTCGACCTGTTTGTTAGGAAGCCCGAAGAACTCACATACGATATTTATCGTAAATTAAGCCAGCTTAGCCCCTTTGGCGCGGGCAACCCCGAACCCAGCTTCAGGATGGACGGCCTGCGTCTTATCCGTCGCTGGGCTAGCGGTCCCGAAGGACGTCATCTACGGGTACGTCTTAGCGTAGACAACCTACAATTCAATGGTTCGTATTTGCGCGGAGGTGCACAGTTGAACTCCTTTCCAGAAGGTTCTCGTGTGAATGTGATATTCTCACTTGAACCTGCCTGGAACACTCCTGATGGGGCCAACAGCCAGGATATCTGGCTGAAAATATTGTATATGGAACAAGCGCCTACGGATACACACCACGTATCTCAGTAGCTTCTGCTACACGTGTTACGGCCAACAGGTATGCTCCCATACGTAGATTTGTATCCTGCTCGTCAGCCTTCGCACGTGAAGCACGATATGCGCGAGTCATAATCGATTCGAGTCGGTTGTTGATCTCGTGCTCGGCCCAGAAGAAACGCTGTAAATCTTGTACCCACTCAAAGTAGCTGACCGTTACACCACCAGCATTCGCAAGAATATCGGGTACAATCATGATACCTCGATCATTGAGTATATGATCCGCATCAGGAGTTGTGGGACCATTGGCAGCTTCGATGATGAGACGAGCCTTAATTCGCGAAGCATTTTTTGCTGTCAACTGGTTTTCTAAGGCTGCAGGCACTAATACATCGCAAGGAAGTTCAAGTAGTTCAGAATTAGTGACCGCTTCAGCATCTGGCAATCCTCGTAGACTTCCATGTTCCTTGGAATGCCGTAACGCACGGTGCATATCAATGCCATTTGAATTATATACACCTCCGCTAATATCGCTCACGGCAACCACCTTACATCCAAGTTCATGCAGCAAGCGAGCTGAGATACTTCCAACATTACCAAATCCCTGGACAACTACAGAACAATCTTCTGCCCTCATTCCCAGGTCTCGCAAAGCTTCAATCGCTACGAATTGTACTCCTCGCGCAGTTGCTTCTAATCGACCTTCACTACCACCAATAGCCAGTGGTTTGCCAGTAATGACAGCTGGGATAGAAAAGCCTTTGTGCATTGAAAATGTGTCCATCATCCAGGCCATGATCTGCGGATTGGTATTCATATCCGGGGCAGGGATATCGCTATCGGGTCCAATCAAAATAGAAATTTCTGTGGCATACCTGCGACTCAATCGCTCAAGTTCACTATGTGACAA
>DATMNR010000116.1:0-4926 GCA_035568795.1 Ktedonobacteraceae bacterium | reverse complement strand
TACATGCTAATGTCTTTCCCTTACCTCCCCATTCGAGTGCTTGCGTTGTCCTGCTGCCTCAATACTCGCATCTTACCTTACTATATTTGCCGCTCGCAGCGTCCTGCTGCCCGTAATGATTCATGAGGTTCTCACTTGCATCCTCACTCCCACATCAAGAAAGCGAGCCATATCTTCAATCTCCGCCTCAAGCCCCTCATCTATTTCCGGCTCAAGCCGCTCAAAAGGCTCCACCATCACCACAAAACGGTTCTTCTCTCGCTTACTTTTCCACGTTCCAACGATGCGACCATCAACCAGCACCGTAGGATGCACAATCCCACCTCCGGCGTTAATACGTTTTACATATTGAGATGGTACAGCCAGGTCTCGCTTTTGATAGCCCAGCAAATAGATATCGAAGCGTGGCAATAAGCGAACGATTAGGGTTAGTGGGGATAGCTCGTCAAATCGCGCTGCCTGTGATTTGAGCACCCAAACAGAGGAACTGGCGGTTTCTACCTCCAGGAGTTCGCCCTCGATACGTTGCCATGCCGCCCGTGTCTTGCTTAGAGATAGCCCCGACCACGAAGCTTGATCTCCTGGTGTAGCAGGACCATAGGTGCTCAAGTAACGGCGCGTGAGTTCGGTATAGGCTTCATCCTCGGATAAAGAGAGCCCTGTGTGCTTCTGGTCAATCCAATCGTTCAGAAGGACATAGGTTGGCTCGGCGCCTCGATAAGGCCCAAAGCAGATAAGGCGTTCGAGCGCGGCTCGAGCTAGCAGGTGAGGCCTCGCCTGTCCCTCGAGATGGATGCCGTTTGTCGCCAGGCGCTCAACGAGTTCTGCACGCGTCAACGGACCTTCGTCAGCAAGTACATTACGAATGATATGCATACCTCGCACGCATATTTCCTCACTCAGACCAAGTTCCTCACGACGCCTTCGGTCACTTGCCACAAACACAGGACCTAGAAGCGGCAGAAGCCAACCAATGTCATCTGATGCCAACAGGTGTAACGTTCCACGAGGTCCCCATGTACGAATGATAGAGCGATCATTCACCCGCGCCTGTTCAACGTCGGTCACAACCAGTCCAACACTTCGAGACCGCAATGCAAGAGCAGCAGCAGGTTCATCCTGCGCCTGGATGCCACATACCTCTTTCACAACCTGAGCAACACCTATCCCCTCATCGGGTTGCTGGGGAGTTAGCCGTTGAGCACGCATGCGCAAATAGCGAAGCTGATGATCGGATAAGAAAATCGACATAGATTACTGTTCGCTCAGGGCCCTTCGCATATATTCGCGCAATTCGGGTGCCATATCTGGACGTTTCAAAGCAAAGGCTATCGAGGTCGTCAATAAGCCAAGGGGAGTGCCTGTATCGTAGCGTGTGCCAGTATAAATGGCACCATAGCAACGGCCAGCCTGGGCCTGCATTTCAATAGCATCGGTGACCTGAATCTCACCTCCCCTGCCAGGTGGCGTTTGTTCCAGTAACTCAAAGATATCAGGAGTCAAGACGTAACGCCCGTATACTCCCAGGTCCGAGGGAGCCTCTTCAAGCGGCGGTTTCTCTACGACATGGGGAATCTTAACCACATTGGATCCGAGTTCTTCCACCGTGGCGATACCATAAGTAGAAATAACTTCGGAGGGCAATTGTACAAGTGAGAGAACAGAGCCCTGGTATTGTTCATATACTTCGATCAATTCAGGTAGACATGGGGTTTCAGGAGTGATCAAGATATCACCAAGCATGACAACGAATGGTTCATCGCCCACCAATTCTTTTGCGCACAAGACGGCATGTCCAAGGCCAAGCGGTTCTGCCTGGCGCACTGAAGTATACATTGCCATCGTCTGTAATTGGCGCAGTTCTTCCAATTCCTTGCGCTTACCTTTGCGCTCCAACACAGCTTCCAATTCGGGAAACGCGTCAAAATGATCCTCGATGCTGCGTTTACTGCGACTCGTCACGAAGATTATCTCTTTAATTCCTGCAGCCACCGCCTCTTCTACGATATATTGCAACGTTGGTTTATCGACAAGTGGTAACATCTCTTTAGGTATTACTTTGCTGGCCGGCAGCACTCGTGTTCCTAGACCAGCAACAGGTAAAACAGCTTTACGTATTCTCATATACCCTCCTAAAGCTTCTATCTACTGGTTTACACCCCAATAGCTATTGTATGGGATATAGAAACTGAGGTCAATCAGCATCTTGCGCAAACATCGACTTTCTTGCTGTGTTATACTACGCCAGATGAATGGCTTTTTTTTGCACTCATGAATCGGGAGTGAGGGATATCATCTTCACCATTTACCGCTCCCATGAAAGGAAGATGGATGCTTCAATCAGAGAAGAATTCGATACCCTACCCTTTCATGCTTTTTGACTCCCTCAATGAGGGGGTATACATTGTCGACACGGCGTGGCATTTCATCTATGTCAACAAGAGGGCGGCAGAAATCCAGGACAAACCACCCGAAGAACTGCTTGGAAAGAATATTTGGGAACTCTATCCCGAAGCCGTTGAGATGGTTTCCTATTCTCAGGCACATCATGCTGTTGAGAAAAATATACCCGTCAGCTATGAAATCTACTATCCGCTCCTGGAGACGTGGTTTGAAAGTCGCTTGTATCCCTGCGCAGAGGGCCTTATCATTCTTTTGCAAGATATTAGCGAGCGCAAGCGCCAGGAGGAAACTTTGCAACAGAGCCAGGCGCGCGCAAGACGCTTGATTGACGCCAACATTATTGGGGTCGTCATCTCAGATATGGATCACATATTTGAGGCCAACGATGCGTTTCTTGAGATAGTGGGCTACACGAGGGAGGATCTGGCAGCCAAGCGTATCAATTGGATAGCAATGACTCCGCCTGAGCTTTTACCCCTTGACATGAACGCAATACAAGAATTGAAGGAGCAGGGTACATTTACTCCGTTTGAAAAAGCATACTACCGTAAAGACGGCAGGCTCGTCCCTATTCTCATCGGTGGGGCAGTGCTTGAGAAAGATCCCTTGCAATGGGTGTGTTTTATACTGGACATTAGCGAACAGAAGACACTGGAACAAGCGTTACGCGAGAGCGAAGAACGTATGCGGATTGCCCTCAAAGGCGCATCTATTACTGTCTATCAGCAGGATAGAGAGTTGCGCTATACATGGATATACAATATGCAGGCCCATACGGTTGAAGACATTATTGGAAAAACTGACGCAGATTTGATCGAAGCTGAGGAAGCAGTATATGTAACTGCCATCAAAAGGCGCGTTCTCGAAACAGGGCAGAGCTATCAAGAAGTCGTCAAAGCCACAGGAATTGCAGGGCTGCGCTATTTTGACCTTTCTATTGAACCGCTGCATAATGGAAATGGTGAGGTTATCGGAGTAACAGGCACATCTAGAGATGTGACCGAACAGGTGGAATTGGAAAAGCGTAAAGACGACTTTATCAGCATCGCAAGCCATGAACTCAGAACACCCATCACGGTTCTTAGAGGTTACACACAACTCCTTGCCAGGCAGCTTGATCAGCAGGGAATACAGGAGCCAGTTTCAATGCTCAAAACGATGGACGCACAGATCAGCAGATTGGTGAGGCTGGTTGACGAATTATTGGATGCATCAAAAATCCAGGCGGGCCGTTTAGACTACGAAGAAGAGCCGGTGGACCTGGATGCGCTCGTGCATGAAACAGTTGAGATGCTGCAAGCGAGCAGCCCCACGCACACCTTGTATGTCAGTGGAGCAACGCTCACTGTCATCCCCGGGGACAAAGACCTCTTAGGCCAGGTCTTCACAAACCTCATCACCAATGCTGTCAAGTATTCTCCTCAAGCGAACAGTGTGGATATTACACTATCCTCTACAAAAGAGGCTACCTTGGTAAGCATCCGCGATTATGGCGTTGGTATTGCCAGCGCCCATCAAAAGCACATCTTTGACCGCTTCTACCGAGTGTATGACTCAAACAATAAATCATTCAAAGGCTTAGGTTTAGGTTTATATATTGCCCATGATATTGTCAAGCGGCATGGAGGAAACCTTACTGTCGAAAGTGCAGAGGGCAAAGGTTCGTCGTTCACCATCTCGCTTCCTTTGGAAAAATAAGTACCTTTTTTTAGGATGCACAATCTAGTATTTCCAAATGTGCTTCGAAACCCCGTCCACATCTCACAACAGATTTTCACTTCTTCATGCCATCTCTGCATCCTTTTTGGAGGATGATGCGTCTAATCAAGAAACAACATGTGGGTCAAAAAACCCTGAAACTATCTAGCCTTTCTTCATTTCACATATCCCCTGATCACCCTTCGTGTCGCTTGCTAATTCGGATCAGATCTGAGTCAATCAAAGAAGAACAAATTCTTGACATATACGTATACGTATATTATAGTTAATGAATAAAGAGATTTCGTCAGTAATTCATAGACATGAACTAACCAGAATCTCTGTAGTACTTTATCAAGTTTGATTTGACTCCAGGGTATATAGGGGAATCTGGGGATCATTGATTCCAACATATTGCTCCATCAGCTTATCAGACAAGAAGAGATGAATCGACTCCCCAAGTGTCATCCTTCGCTAACGCTCAGGATGACACTTGGATGGATGCGTATTACAATCTATTCATCGGCTCTAGTTGGGTGTTTCAACCACCTCAAATGGGTACTGATAAGAAAGCAATGTTTCTGCGAAAAAGTATCGCTCATTTTGAGCGGTATGTGAGCGGTATTTTCGATAATGAAAAGAAAACAAACAAATAGTTCTAGTACACACAATTGAATGCTCTTTCTCCCTTTTTGAAAGGCAATACCTACTATGCCCAATAGGATTGACCATCATCGTTAGATACTTGCCTGTCTTGGTGGTAGTGCTGCCACTGAACGCGCTTCCCTGGTTCAAGCATGAACTCACTCAGTACGTTTATGTCCG
>DATMNR010000115.1:0-7027 GCA_035568795.1 Ktedonobacteraceae bacterium | reverse complement strand
GTGTTCTGCGCGGTGCCGATGCCATCGTCTACTGCCTGGATGTAGCTGAGCCCTATGAAGCGCTGCAAGAAGTTCGAAACGAAGTGGCACTCGCTGGTATCGACCTGCCATCAATGCTCGTCGCCACTAAAATGGATGAGGCCAACGAGGGAGATCTCGCAGTCCTGCAAGCCGCTGTTTCCGATCTTCCTGTCGTAGGAGTCTCCATCATTGATGACGAGAGTCTTGTTGCTTTTAAAGAAGCCGTCTGGAAACTGACGGGTTTGATCCGCGTATACCTGCGTCACAACAAACACGTAGACGAGGAACCACTGGCAATGGAGCCAGGAGCAACAATCATCGATGTTGCCACGAAAGTGCATAAGGAGTTGGGAGCGACCTTTCGTGGCGCCCGCATATGGGGTCCTTCGGCGCGCTTTGACGGCCAGCAGGTTGGGCGCGACCACCCTGTGCAAGATGGCGATAGTGTGGAAATTATCGCATAGTATGAATATCAGGAAATAGCTTATGCTTCGTTAGAATGAGTCGATGATATGATGTTTTCCTCCTTCGTAGGCTCTTCTACTGCCTGGTTGATCTTGCTATGATAGGCTTCGAGAACTTCGGGGAGAGTATCGAAGAAGTGCTCCTCGCCAACCAAGGCCGTCAGGCCATAATGATCAAATTCCTTCTTAACGTTGTCGGCAACGTTGGCGAGCACAAGCGTCACGCCCCGTTTCTGCAGTATCTTGTGAACGTGCTGAAAGGTGTCGGCTGCGGTGAAGTCGATATATGTGATGGGAGCCGCTTCGATGGCGAGCCATTTGATTTTCGGCTCCGCACTCTCGACGAGTTTAAGAATTTCCTGGCTAAAGCGAGTCGAGTTTGCATAGTAAAGACCCGCGCCGAAAAGGTACACAACAAGGCCCGGAGCAGCCTGTTGGCCTTGCTCAACGGGCATTGGTTTCCAATTACCGGACGGAGTAGGCACCATCACGGCATCGAAAGGGCGGTAGCTATGACGGAGATGGTCGATGATGGATAGCACTATAGCAAGGCCGATACCCTGCTCAACGCCTATAAAAACCACTACTATGGCTGTGATCGCGGCCACGATGAACTCCGCCCGGCTCAAGCGGAAGATCCTTCTCATGCCCTTGACATCGATCAAGCGTATCCCGATCAGGAAAACGACTGAGGCGAGGACGGGAGTCGGCAAGTAGGCAAGTGGTGCTGTGAGGAACAGTAGAACAAGAAGAACGATGAATGCCGTGGTGATCTGTGCGATTTGAGTACGGCCACCTGCACTGCAGACTATCTCAGTTTTGGTTGGGCTACCGTTGACGACGAAGGCGCCCGAGAGGCCAGCTGCGATATTCGCCAGACCCAGACCGATCAGGTCCACATTCTCATCGAAGTCTTCATTGTAATGCGTGGCATAGGCGCGCGAAGTTGCGGCGCTTTGAGCCAGGATCACGAAAAAGATTGATAGGGCTGTTGTGAGCAACTGGGGAAGTTGGGTCAACTTTACATCTGGCAGGCCTATCTTCGGAAGGCCACCAGGAACGTAGCCCAGTATCTCAACACCATATTTGGTGGAGAAGTTGAGCACATAGCTTGCGATGATCATACCCACTACGGCGATCAACGCGCCTGGGATCATGTTGTTGATCCTGGAAGCGACGATGATAATAAGAAGGACGATCAGTGAGATGACGACCGACGCGATATTCGCTTGTGGAATCTGTTGGAGCACGCTTGCGAATTTCAGGACCGTCCCGCTGCCGTGGGTTTGCACGCCGAGCATCCCTCCCACCTCTCCAAGAGCAACCTGGATACCAACACCTGTGAGGAATCCGATAAGCACGGATTTCGGTAAGAAATTAGCGAGAAAACCTAGCCTGACGAGACGCGCGAGGATTAGAAATATCGCGGCTATAATCGCCAGCGCTCCCGCAAGGGCTACATATTGTGGTGTATCCTGTGCCGCGAGTCCGACAAGACCAGCGGCCATAATCGCCGCTGTGGCGGAGTCGGCTCCAACGACGAGATGTCGCGAGGATCCGAGTATTGCGAATACTAACACTGGAAGCAATAGTGTATACAGACCAGTGATGACCGGGGTGCCAGCAATCTTCGTGTAGCCCATGACCTCAGGGATACCAAGGGCTGCAAGGGTTATGCCAGCTATGATTTCGGTTGGTATAAAGCGCCAGTTGATCGGGAGTATACCTTGAAATAAAGGGAGACGACTGCGCGCTTTCTTCGATTCTTTGGAAATGGTTGTCAATGCTCCCTCCTACTATAGTATTGGGTGAGCCTCCCGAAATCAGGACTATAATAGCGATACCTGCTTTCACTGCCAGGGTTTGCGTTCAACCCGCGAGAAAAATATCCTCAAGGATGGGTTTCCTTCATACAAAAACACACGGCTATTATGTTTAGTCGAAATCGTACCCTCTCAGTCTTTCGCTTTGGTGGACAAAGAGACTGAAATTGCAACTATCATGATCATAGGGAAAATGTTGTGTTTAAGATAGTCCGTTTGAAGTCAGTTGTCAATGATTCATTGGAGGGTGCAACCACCCATTTCATTATGCAGATTCCGCTCGTTTAGTGAGAGAGGCGCAGAATCTTAGGATTTACAGGTTTGTTCAAGCCGATTGATCTCGTAATGCAACCAGGTCAGGATCGCTCTTTGACTGTTCTTGGAGATCAGGAGCGAGTGTCAACGCTTCCTGTAAGAGAGCGGCAGCTTTCTCCAGGTGGTTCTGCTGCGCGTAGAAGCAGGCCAGATTATAGAGGAACCACCCTTTTACCCATGCTGGTAACTCAGCCTGAATGATTCTGTTGGCGCAATTCTCACGGATCTGAATCGCCCGCGGGAGGTCGTGCCGGTCGGAATAGTACTGCGCGAGATGCTCCTGATCGTGTTCGTAGCAACTGCCCAGGAAGGCTGTATACAGCGGACTTCCTCCGCTAATCGAAGCAAAGCGATGAGAGTCCGTCAGATCTTCTTCGCTCAGTTGCTCAATCAACTTGATGAGTTCGGCGTAGACCCGCTCAGATTCCACATGAAGAGCTGACCAGGGGTGAAGCTTATGCTCCTCAAAAACCATCGAGTTGAGCTGTTCTTCGTCTTCTTCACTTGGCGGTATCTCCTGATGCTGCAGGATGGCAGTCAACTTCAGAACGAGGTCCTGATGCCAGAAAGTCCTATGAGCCATGTGAT
This sequence comes from Ktedonobacteraceae bacterium, assembly GCA_035568795.1. Classification (GTDB taxonomy): domain Bacteria; phylum Chloroflexota; class Ktedonobacteria; order Ktedonobacterales; family Ktedonobacteraceae; genus DATMNR01. The sequence goes on along the minus strand of DATMNR010000115.1, from coordinate 3,816 downwards.
CTTTGGCAGACCAGAGTTCCGGCGTCCCAATGGCAGTACGTTCGGTCTCGTTCAGCTCCTGCAAAAAAGCTTCTTCATCGAGATGGCCCTGCTGCAAGAGGTCGAGGACGATGGTCTTAAAAGGCTGTGCGGTCATGAAAGTCCTCCGTGTCATATGCTTCAGATCTATTGCTCAGCAAAATCAATCTCGCTGGTTGGCAGCACCCGCACTTTGTGCTCACCTGCCCAGAAGCCATTTAGCGTCTCGTTATAAAACGCGATAATTTTTTCCGCCTGCAAGGTTTCGCTATCCTCGGTTGTGTGAGCATCGCTGACCAGCAGCACGTCGTAGCCCTCAGCAACAGCCCTGCGGACTGTAGTATCTACACACATCTGCGTCTGGCCCCCAGTGATGATCAGGCGTTTGATGCCGCGTGTTTCCAACTCCTCCTGCAAGCGCGTCTCATGAAATGAATCGGGTGATTTTTTCTGTACGGCAGGCTCACCATCGCCCGGCGCAACTGCCGGGTGAATCTGCCACAATGGCATCCCTGGCTCCATCCAGGGGTCATTGTGCTGCACATAAATAACTGGCGTCCCGCTGGTGCGAGCACGATCCAGCAACAGATTGATGTTCTTCAGTACCTCATCGTGATTATAGGCTTCTCCCACGACACCCATCTGTGCATCGATTACTAACAGAGCTGTCTCCTCGTTCATCCGTCAGCCTCCTTTTCGCATCTGAATACTTCGTTCGTTTGTTCTAAGTATAACACAAAAAGCGATTAAAATTCTTCCGCATTTCTCAAAATATCAGGAGTAATCTCTTGACATTGGGCATTTTGAAGCGATAGAATAGCTTTAGTAAAGATATTAAAGAAGAGTTTACTAAACCTATTTCTTGCATAGCTCTTGTTCATAGAACCATGTTCATATTGATCGGAGGTATTCCTATGCTAAGCACACAATCTCATAGCAGTGAAACGAAAACAAAGCTTTCGCAGTCGAGGCTGCGTACGTTAACTGCTATCATCCTTGTGTTACTGGCTGCTCAATTTCTGGTCGGGGTGCTGGTCAACCTCTATGTGCAAGTTCCCGCGGTTCATCCAGGCGCTAACGCTCCGGAATACTTCTCCGGGGTTGTGATAGGGGTTGCGTGGGCGTTACTACATGCGCCACTGTGGCTACAACTACATACAATTGTGGGGCTACTGTTATTCATTGCCTCATTGCTCCTCATCGGATTCGCAATTGCTGCCCGGCGGAGAGCCTGGATCATACTCTCGATAATCGGGTTGTTAGGAATAGTGGCAGGAGGCTTCAACGGGGCAAGCTTCATGAATTATGGCCATGACTTCAGTTCACTGCTGATGTCGCTTGGCTTTCTACTGGCTGCAATCCCCTATGTAATTGGCCTCTCCCTGTCTCACTAAGGAGGAGCAATGTATGAACTGATCATTCTTTCCCTGTTGATGCGTATGCCAATGCATGGTTATCTGATCGTGAAAATTACAAATGACCAGATCGGACCCTGGGCTAAGATCAGCAGTGGAACGTTATCAACTATTTTGAATAAATTGGAGCAAACAGGTCTAATTGCCATCATGTTACAGGAAAGCGATCTGGCCAGGAGTGGCCGTCACTTGCGAACCTATATGATAACCGAAGAGGGACGCAAGCGCTTCCACCAGTTGATGATGGACACATCTTCAAATCTAGGGGACTACCAGAAGTTCTTCCATTATAAATTGGTATACATGGATCTTTTAGCTCCTGATGAGCGCGTGCTCCTGATGAACCATTACATAAATTATTGTCAAATCACTATCTTGCATCTACAAACAGAGATGGATGCTCTCGTTCATGAACTTGCCGATCATCCGACTCCCGCGTTCCTGGAGAATATTTTGCGCGTCATGAAGCATATTGTGCAGCAATGGCAAGCTGAATTTGATTGGGTGAAAAGCGTGCGCGAAGAGGAATTGGAGATTGGAGCGGAGAGCGCCCCACCCCGAGGGCGGCCGCAAGGGCACGCCTGATAGGCGTCAAGTGAAGCTTCATGTGACCGTGTGAAATGTAGGGAAACCCCTTGCGGGTGTCCGGCTCAACACGCCGATTGAAGCTTGACAGAGTAATAAGCGTCAAGTGAAGCAGCCCCACTCCACAGGGCGACCGCAAGGGTCCCATCCCCTCATCCTCACTGCCCCCGCCCTTACAAAGACACGGAACAGCCAATTCCCATTTCGTAGTCTTTGTAAGGGCGGGCATGGTGTGGGACTGGGTGGGGACCCTTGCGGTCGCCCTCGGGGTGGGGCGTTTCGCAGCACAACACACTAACTTGACGCTCAGAATGACAAACATGAGCTCAGGATGAGAATAAGCTAGCTTGCAGGCGCGTCTGACGCTTGAAGCGGGCTGTAAATCTCAACGAGATACCCATCAGGGTCGCTGAAGTGGGCCGTGCGGGCTTGCCATACTGGTCGATCCACAGGAGCGGCGACCGCCTTTGCACCGCGCTTGACGAGATCGGCATATGAGGCATCGATATCATCTACGCGAAAAACGATCACCGCCTGGTGACCTTCTGGTGTGGAGGTCGGAGTCGCTTCGCCCAGAGAAGCAGCAAATCCAGCGCGACTGAAAAGCTCCAATCCGGTGTTGCCTAAGTCGAAATACGCATAGCCCATCGTCTCTTCACTAAATGATATAGGTAACATCATGATATCGCGCCAGAACGTGAGTGAAGCTGGAAAATCGCTGACCAGCAGGCGGAAGTTGGTGAGTTTCATTGTGTGCTCCTTTTTGTTTTTTCTTCTTTTAATCAGGTTCATCACAAGTATAGCACATTTGTTCTCTGCAAGATCCAGGACAGCGCAAGTATGAGAAGCGCACCAAGAAGACATTCGAGGAGCATTAGGACGGCCTATCATCAACCATTCGTCGTGTGGGGACATCAGGACAGCGCAAGCGCCCCCACACCTCATCCACGCAGCCCCTGTCCTTACAGGTCGACAGGCGTTTTGATTTTCCGCATTTTGTATTGTAATCGGTATAGAAACATAGAGAACCTAACACCTAACCACGTGAAGGAGCCCAATAGCTATGGGGTATGATCCAGAAAAACACCACCGATGTTCTCTAGGTCTCCAGGGCTATGATTATAGCCAGCCAGGAGCATATTTCTTGACCATATGTCTGCAAGGACGCGAACCCTATCTTGAGATGCCAGAGGTACGCCATATTGCTGAAGACACATGGAAAGCGCTTCCCCAACGTTTCCCCACTATAGAACTCGACTAATTCATCATAATGTCCGACCACATCCATTTTATCCTCAATCTGCACCCCGACCACAAACACAGCCCACTTCTTTCGACCATCGTAGGTGCCTACAAATCACTCACAGTCCGAGCCGCTCTGAGCCATCTCAGAACCCAGGGCGATATCTGTGGAATGCAATTCTGGCAAGAACGTTTTTACGATCATATCATCTGCAACGAAACAGAATTACAAGCAATTCGAACATACATCCGCATTAATCCTCTCAATGCGTTACATCTGTAATTCGAGATGAGATGGGAACGTTGGAAATTGGCGCTTGCGCCAACCATGACCTGTAGGGACAGGGGTGTGGATGTTGGGTGGTAGGGGCGCTTGCGCTCAATACATCTCACTGAAGGACTGCCCAGAGGAAGCGCAGGTGCCAGCGGATCAAGCAGTTCGACAAAATCGAGGAACTGCTCATCCGGCTCGAACGGCTCGGGTGGAGGCACGCCACGCTTCTTGGGTTTGTACTTGTGATAGATCTGCTTGATCTCCCGGCGATTGATGCGCAGC
>DATMNR010000114.1:0-7398 GCA_035568795.1 Ktedonobacteraceae bacterium | reverse complement strand
CACGTCCAAGTATTACCAGGATATCCACCCTGATGACACCTACTGGTGTTTCGCAGACATAGGGTGGATCACTGGGCACTCCTACATCGTTTACGGGCCCCTATCGCTTGGAACGACCAGTGTGATGTACGAAGGGGTGCCGACGTATCCCGATCCCGGTCGTCCCTGGCGAATAGCCGAGCAACTCGGTGTGACCATCTTCCACACCGCTCCGACGACCATTCGCATGCTCCGCAAGGTCGGCCCCAACGAGCCGAAGAAATACAATTACCATTTCAAGCACATGACAACCGTGGGGGAGCCGATTGAGCCGGATGTCTGGCGCTGGTATTACCACTCCATCGGCAAGGATGAGGCGGCCATCGTCGACACCTGGTGGCAGACCGAGACTGGAGGCTTCCTATGCAGTACCCTGCCTGCCTTACAGTCGATGAAGCCAGGCAGCTGTGGTCCAGGAGTCCTTGGGATATACCCAGTGATCTACGATGAGATGGGCAATGTAGTCGAGGCCGGAAGCGGTCGGGCTGGCAACATTTGCATCCGCAACCCCTGGCCAGGCATTTTTCAGACGATCTGGGGCCAGCCGGAGCGCTTTGTGCAGACCTACTACGAGAAGTACTGCCGGAACAAAGACAGCAAAGATTGGCATGACTGGCCATACTTCGCAGGTGACGGTGCAGTGCTGGCAGCCGACGGCTATTTCCGTATCCTGGGTCGTGTCGATGATGTGATCAATGTGGCCGGGCACCGACTCGGGACGAAAGAACTTGAGTCGGCATGCCTCACCGTCGAAGAGGTTGCTGAGGCTGCCGCAGTCCCGATGATGGATGAACTACGCGGTCGCGTCGTTGAGATGTACGTGGCGCTGAAGCCTGGGTACAAGCCAGGTAGGGACATCGAGGAGAAAGTAACGCAGGCGATTGAGAGAGAGATCGGGAAGATCGCGAGACCCAAGAACATCTGGATCGTCGCAGATATGCCCAAGACTCGCTCTGGTAAGATCATGCGCAGGGTTCTTGCTTCGATTAGCAACTTCGCCCCTGTGGGAGACGTTACGACACTTGCCAACCCTGAGATCGTCGATAGTACACGCCGTTATGTCCAGAGCGAGAAGATTACCCGTGGCGAAACTCCACGCGAACTCTCTGAGACGGAGTTGGCGGAGCTCAAGGAGTTCGGCAGTGCGGAGTAACTGACGCTCGCTCGCCCGTATGGAGCAGGTCATGCAGTGAAAGTCAACCTGGTACTCTTAGGCATAAAAGGCTCCTCGATTGCAGCAACGTGCAAAAACGCTGTATCCTGCGGCGAGTTGTTTGATCTAGTGCTCCATTCCTTAATGAACGGTGATAAATTACAGAGAAGAGGTTGTCATCGAGTAAGGAGCAGAACATGCCGGGAAGGAAGAGGGTGCTAGCCAGGCTCGCATAAAAAAACGATAGGCGGAGATCGTGGTCTCCGCCTATCGTTTTTTTATGCTCAGAATGTCAAGCGATTTCTGTTGCCCATGACTTAGCGGACACCAGCAAATTCCTCATAAGGTCTTGGAACAAGAGTATACAATACCAGAGGATACAGGCGAACCGCGAAAGATTCTGGCCCATCTCATTGCCTCGCAAATGACACTTACCGCAACTATTTATTGACTACGTGTGGTTATCTCATCTTAACGACGAATGGATCAGTTCGTGATTGGTCAGTCAAAAATGCAATGCTCACAATCCCTGAATACTCAATGTGCTGTCCAACCGCAGTCAATGGTTTGCGCGCTGCCAGTGATACCACTAGCATCATCTGAACATAGAAAGGCAGCAAGTTTTGCAACTTCCGAAGGCTCAAGCAAACGGCGTATCGGAGCTTCAACTAGCATGATTTTCTCTACCACTTCAGATTCCGCTATACCATGAACCTTTGCCTGGGAAGCAATTTGTTTTTCCACGAGTGCTGTTCGCACGTAGGATGGGCAGATAGCGTTACAAGTAACACCATACTCTGCACCTTCTAATGCTGTTACACGGGTTAGCCCCAACAACCCGTGTTTTGCGGCCACGTATGCTGATTTGTATGCCGAAGCCCGCAAGGCATGTACGGATGCGATATTGATTACTCGACCCCACTTGCGGTCATACATGCCTGGCAAAACCTCCTTTGTCAAAAGAAAGGGTGCAGTCAGCATTATTGCGATGATCTCATTCCACTTTGAGAGTGGAAATTCGGTGATTGGCGCAACATATTGAATACCGGCATTGTTGACTAAAATATCAACGTGACCTTCAGCTACTATGGTGTCAGCTACTAATCGCTGGCAATCATTCTCGCTCATCATATTGGCAAATTGGAAACGTGCGGAGGGTAATGCAGCCGCCGCTTCATTTCCATTTTTTTCGTCAATATCTGACAGTGTTACATGTACGCCACGCGTTGCCAGCTCTTGCGCAATAGCCAATCCGATACCACTTGCGGCTCCTGTTACTATAGCAACTTTGTTATTCATCATGTTCATTATCGACTATTTCCTTTCTGGACACCCTTCGCCTCCAGGTGATCGGGGGAAAGGGACGACCTCGCTGGGGAACATTTCCACTGCTGCACTCGTGTGTGAGAAGTGAGACAACAAGAATACATATCGCTGAACGAAATTTTGTCCCAAAACCCACGTGAATCCTACCGAGACAGCAGTGGAAATGCTTCCTGTGTCTCCTTCACATGTTAAAAACTCATTTGCTGGTTCAACTTGCATGAGTGCATTTGCTCTGTATTGAAAACAAGACGAGCACCCACACCTCGCTACGAGTTGTAAATTCGTACATTGAGGAAGCAACAACTACCTCACTTGTACTATGTCCGCACTCCCCAGGGAGACCATTGTTGATAGGCCGCTTCTTCTTTCACGTTGATGTATGTGGCAAAGCTCATCAAACGCGATGTAACTTTCGCCTGCTGGGAAGAGAATCCCATCATCAACCGCTTGCTTCTCTTGCTCTTCTAAGTCGATCTCCATCGAGGCCATACCGTTCAGTACCATTTTAGCACGTTTGGGAACCTTGTACTGGGTTGTCGAGGACATCCGTTCGCTCACAAGTTATGTCAAGCAACCAGCTATGGATAGCGTAATTTTAAAAAACGGTCTTAAGATTAGAAACTAGAGAGCTTTCTTTGTAGCCTATCTACAGCACCGAGCACGGACGCTGCTGAATTCATGGGCATGATGTCTGCTCGCGCATTGAAGGCAAGTGGGCTTATTTCCTAGAAAGTGAACAGCCCAGAAAGATGACGAGGCACTTCAAGGTAGTCGGGCATGCGTACTGGTGAGGTATGAAACGCTCAGTCTCAGAGGGGGTGTGCGAGTGGAAGACTACCACATCTTCCTCTCTGGTAAAGAATATATACAAGAGGCAGAGCGAAGAAGGCAACTGGAGTAGGAACCATGAAACAGCGTAACCGTCGCCACACAGGGCAAGACGAATCGCAGAGGATCACTAAGGCGGTGACCCACATCCGGCTTGAAGCGGCGAATGCAGGCAAGCTTGCCGCTCTGGATGCCTTGGCCCCGGTCTACCTGGCGCTCTGCCAACAATACGTCACCCTCTTTTGCACTGAAGAGCACCCCGATAAGTTTCGGGCGACCTGCTTTGCAACGCCGCTCTCTGAGCGCTGGCATCGCGTGGCTATCCAGCAAGCGGCAGGCATTGCCCAATCCTGGCGTACGAACCGCACACAAGCGTTTCAGGACTACGTGGATGACCTCCTGGACTATCATGAGCAAGGGGGTGTAGACACCTTGGATGCAGAAGCCAGAGAACCAGCGTGGCGCGAGTGGAACATCCCGGTGCTCTCGCAAACCTGCATCCAGGCCAACGTGAATGTGGCTGTCCTCGAACCCGCGCAGGACTCGACGTTTGACTTCTGGCTCAAGATCAGCACGCTCGAATTACGCAAGCAGTTGCGTGTTCCGGTCAAGCTGGCAGCCTATCACCGTGAGGCTCTTGCGGGCAAAACCATCAATACCAGCGTGACTCTGCATAAGCGTGAGAAGGCATGGTGGCTCACCCTCAGTTACGATCAGGTCGTGCGGGAGCAGACCGAATCCTCAGCCCCGGTCGTCGGAGTGGATGTGGGAATCTCAAACTTCCTCACGACCAGCCACGGCGAGCACTTCGGCACCTTTCACGGGAAACTGCGAGAGCGGCAGAAGCGCGACCGAGAGAAGCGACGCCGCAAGGCCAAACTACGCGGGTGTCTCGAAGAGAAAGGGGTCGAGAAACTTCCCTCCACGAGCAGCAAGAGCGGGCAGAGGCTTGCCCGTCATGTTCGTCAGGAGATCAACCGCGCAGTCAACGAGTGCTTTGCCGAACACCCCGATGCGCAGTTTGCTTATGAACAGCTGTCGGTTGCCACGATGAAGTTCAAGGCGCGCGCCATGAATGCCTATTTGTACGCCTCCAACCTGGCTCATATCCCCAGGCAGCTTGCCTGGAATGCCGCCAAAAGAGGGGTGCGGGCAACCAGGGTGCACAGCGCCTACTCCTCGCAGGAGTGCAGTGTGTGTCATTACCCAGATCGGGCCAATCGTCCAGACCAGCGAACGTTTCGTTGTGTGATCTGCGGGAATAGCACGCATGCCGATCTCAATGCTGCGACGAATATTGCATGCCGATGTGGAGATGCTGAGCTGCAAGCATGCAAGAATAAGCAGGAAGTCAAAGCCGTACTGATGCAGCGACATCAGGTTTGGAAAGCGCAACACGGTTGGCCGTAGTCCAACCTGCCGCCTAGTTCGTTCGTCAACGGGCGTAGCTTAAGGCTAATGATTCTGACAAATGCAATTTTGTCGAGATTATTAGTAACTATGTGTAAATCCACTCACGAGTAATGATGCCAGGATGATGAGTGCTGAAAATAGGTTTGCGTTTAAATTTGTAGCCATCAGCTTCATGTATTGTTTTAAATCACCTGTTGCCCGTCGTAAAGCAACCTCGACAGGTATGATGGTTAACACTGCAAAAATGGCATACCAGGGAAATACTTTCAGATAGACATCACCAATGATCGTTACCGCGATAAGTAATAGTATCAATGCACCAGCAATACGTGCGCGCTTTTCTCCCAAGGCTACTACAGGTGTGATTTTACCTACCTCTTTATCCGCGCGCCAATGTAGAAAATGATGGAAGTAGAGAACTGCCATTGTATAAAGTCCGATGGGGAGAGAAGCGAGTAGGGCGACATGTGTTATTGTACTGCTCTGTACGTAGAAAGAGCCGACCAAAGGTAAGATGCCAAAAGAGATGAGAATATCTATTTCCCCAAGCCCATGTCCAATATATGCCAGCCGAATGGGGGGAGCAACATAGAAAAAAGCCAGAAGAAAACCGATGATTCCAAACAACAGTGCCCAGGGGCGAAAGATAGTTAACACTATACCGCACAACAAAGCCACTGCAAAACAGGCAATGGCTAGTTTGCGGTAATACATAAGCGTAAGTTTTCCATTGAGGAGATACCGTGAACCAGTTGCAACTGTGTTTCCCTGCTGCATGATTGCTTGTGCTGCCTGGTCTGTTCCAGCACCAAAGTCAAAAACATCATTGATAACATTTGCGCCTAAGTGAGCCGCCATTGCACCTACTAAAGCCAGGAAAAAGAGACCCCATTGGAAAGATGAACCTTGCTGCCATGCAAGGGCAGAACCTATGATTACAGGCGCAGCCATTACAGGTAAAGTGCGTGCACGGGTTACTTGTAAAAAAGGTTGAACTCTGTTCAAATTTAGTTTCCCTATTCACTTATTGTTGTTGAAAAGGTTACCTCAGTGTACATTGGGCCAGTCGCAAGGTTCGTTATACGGAGCCATGTTATTTGCATCTCGACAGCAACAATGGGCACACGAGCAATAAATGCTGCTGCTACACTTGACTTTTTCCCCAGATTTTCGAGTACTACCGAACTCTCGCTCTCATCATTCAGAGTACGTGCTAATGCCGTTGCTTCGAGCCAGATTGATGGCTGAGAAGGCCCAATGAAAATTCCAACTCGCGGATTTTGCTGCAAGTTTGCAAGTTTGCGAGAAGTAGTAATAAAGGTTCCGTAGAGACTCAAACTACTTTCGCTTAGGGGCTCTTCGACAAAGAATGCGCGTGTTACAAAAGGTTGTCCGTCATGTTCTGTCGCGATTGCAAGTGTATCGTATTGCGCCAGGAACATGTTTATCGTATCGCGGGCTGAATCATCCATAATTCATTTCCTTCAGAGATACATGGATTTTTGTTGTTACTTGATATCTTGCGGTTTTGAATTGCAAAATGTCTAACTGCATTGTACATATCATACTGCTTGCTATCCAAATTTTCCATATATCGTTAGCAAGTAGCATCTAAACATAGAGACATGCAAAAACGCTGGTACCCCAGCGTTTTTGCATGTCTCTATGTTTGCGGAGAAGAATTGTTACGAACTCACTAGCCCCCAACGTTCGCGCACACGCCGTTCAATGGGAGAAAATATCAAACTATCAATAGCTACGCCAATCGCGATAATCAACAACATTACTGCCATGATCTGCGATGCATCGTTGAGGTCGCGACCTGTATTCAGGAGATTGCCCAGACTAATTGTAAAAAAAAGCAACTCACCCGCCATCAGCGAACGCCAGGCAAACGTCCAGCCCTGCTTTAATCCGTTTAAAATTGCAGGTAATGCAGCGGGCAGGATCACCTGTGCAGAAAGTGCTATTCCATGAGCACCAAGATTACGTGCTGCCTTGAGGTAAATTGGAGGGGTGTTTTTAACTCCGGCATCCACTCCAAGCGTAATCGAGAACAGCGCACCCATCACCACTACAAAGATGATTGCCTGGTCGGTCAGTCCCAACCAAAGTATAGCCAATGGTAACCAACAGACACTCGGTAAGGCCTGCAGTCCTAATATCAGTGAACCGAGCGTTTGTTCGAGTAGTCGACTGCGCCCTAAAAACAACCCGAGTGTCACACCAATCACGAGTGAGATACCATAGCCAATGGCGAGGCGTTGCAAGCTCAAAAGTGAAGCTTGTAGGAAGTCACCAGTTAGGAAGCCGTTTACCAGAGCAGTAAAGACTGCGATTGGTCCTGGAAACAAGTAATCGGGCCAGATACCAGTCATGGCAATTACTTGCCATAGTATCACTAGCAAAACATAGAAAACGATACGTCGTGCCCATGCTGATTGAATGATACTGCTTTCTCCTGCACCTTTCGTGAATACATTAATTGCTTTTGCCAATGGCTTCCTCCTGTTCTTGAGTGCTCATTGCATCTTGCAAAACAGACATAATCTCTGCTGCCTGATCTACAAGTAAATGATCTTCCAATGAACGCGGACGTGGCAGATCAATACGAAATTCACGCACAATGCGTCCTGGTC
>DATMNR010000113.1:0-4699 GCA_035568795.1 Ktedonobacteraceae bacterium | reverse complement strand
GGTCTCGCTTGGTTGGTGACGAAGATGCTTGATCAGTTGGACTACCAGCAAATCGATGTGCTTGGTGTTTCTTGGGGTGGTGCTCTTGCCCAGCAGTTCGCTTTCCAATACCCTATTCGTTGCCGGAGGCTGATCCTGGTCAGCACGGGAACCGGGGCCTTTATGGTGCCTGGAAACCCCGCAGCTTTGGCGAAGATTGCCACACCGCGACGCTACCTGGACCCTACTTACATGACGGAGATCGCCGGAGAAATCTATGGGGGAAAGATGCGCACGAACCACGAGTTAGCGCTTGAGTTCGCACGTACCGCACGCTTGGGCAGTGGGCTTGGCTACTTCTATCAAATGCTGGGAGGAATGGGTTGGACCAGCATCTTCTGTCTCCACAAACTCCGGCAGCCGACGCTGATCCTGCATGGCGATGACGACCCGCTTGTCCCACTCGTCAATGCGAAGATCATGCATGGCCTGATCCCGCGCTCGAAGCTCTATATCTTCCACGACGGACACCTGGGATTGGGGACGAGTGCGTGGGAGATCGCGCAAGTCGTTGAGAAGTTTCTCACGGCTCCCTGTGCTGGCTACGTAGCACATCCTTTCCCAAAAAAGACAGTGTTCACCCTCGATTTTCGCTGATGCGATCCGCCTTTTCCCGCCTTCTTACCGAGGTCTCGCAGCCTGCAGGATGGAGATGGTTGTCTCGATCATGACGGCTTTTCCGTCTGTTCACCAAGCGCATCCGCCTTTTGTCCAGGAGCGACTGGCCTTCACCTGATGTACTGCTTCGTGCCAGTGAAGCGGTGTTGGTTCATTCATTTGCACCATCCGTTCCTGAACCAGCAAGCAAACACGACTGCCCTCCTAAACACGATCGATAGAACAGTTGAGTGCGTCGTGATGCGCAGCATTTTCCCGCCTGGCTTCCGTTCGCAAGCCAGGTGCTTCCTGTAAGGCGTCTGCCCTGTCGTGATACACGTGTTGTGCGAAGATAAACCTGGAGCCCTTGACTGACTGCTTCGGCTATTGGCCGTCGACGCTGCATGTGGTGTCCTGGCCACGTGGGTGATTAGGTCCACACGTACCACTCACCGGCGACGAGCGGCCCGCAGCACACGGCGGACCGCCTCATAAGACACGCGCGTCCCCATGGGCAACCTGTCGAAGTGGTTCCCCTTGCTCAACACGCTGGACCACCGTCCCCCATTCCGATGGCGGGATCTTCCAGCGCGGATCAGCTACGGCTTGAAAGTGGCCTGACAGAGACAGAAGCCTCGGATGGTCAAGGGCAGAGGTGAATGGATCATCCCGGGATGAGGAAATGGTAGCGTGTTCCTGGTTGACAAACAGATCGCCTCCGCTTAAGAAGAGTTTTTCCAGCGGGATGCGTGCCAGGTGCGACCGATAGGTCGATGCCCGTCGGTTCTGATGAGATTATTTATGCAAATATCTATAATTAATAGAACCTATGCTCTATTACCTCGACCCCTTTCTCTCAATATATGCTCCTCATAGATGTCTGACTGATTCGTCCTCAGTTTCCGTGTCCCTCTTCACTGGGCTAGCTCAGCCCGGTTGCTTATGCATAATTGATGGGTTAGCCTGAATGTTTCGGGTCTCCGCAAAAGCGGGTGAATCTCATGTCCTATGTTGAGTAGCCAGCATCATAGCTATGGCTATAAGAAATAGTAGAATTCCACTGATGAGAAGCATAATGCCTACAATACTCAAGGGTAAATGAATGGCTTTAGCGCTGCTCATTCCTACCATCGGGTGCCATAGAGTCAAAACACCAAATAGCACTAAGAGCAGACTTCCCTGCCATAATAATGTCCTGGAAGCTATGCCCGTTCTCCTGCTTATTCCTATTGCCAAACGCGCTAGGCACACCACAATCCCACTTGTTAAAAGTGGGAAGCCAAAATAGAGCGCGGGAAATACTGCACTCAATGAACTTGCATTTGCGTATGTGCCCTTGAGTATGTTCGGGTACCAGAGATTTAAAATCAGCAAAGCACTAAATACTAGTAGAAGGCCAGCACCAGTGAATACAGCCACTGAGATGATGCTTTTTCTTCTCTTCTTGAATTGCGCTACATTGTCACTTCTTGTACTCGCCTGGTTAGCCGTTTTCAACCCTCTATCCCAAGACATTGGACTCAGTTGTGAGTTCTCGAACTTTTGTGGTGTTAACAGGTCTGCTGATGGTTTCTCGCGGGTCCGACCAGCTTTTGTCACTAACTTGGTCGACCTTGACATCGGATTTGACGAAGTGCTTATCTTATCCTGCTGTACTGGTTGTTGGGGTGGTGTAATCGCGCCACCCCACAATAGCTGCTGGTTCGGCGGCGTGACCACATAGGTAGATTCGGAGAATTGACCTGACGGTGAAACTACAAAGATTGACTGCAATGATTGTCTTGGCGGGGCAACCATGTAGGTAGGCTGAGACAACTGATCTGATGAAGTAATTGGAAGGGGAGATACAGGTAGAGGAGCCTGCGTTCGCTCGTATGCCTGTTCAAGAGCAATAGCCAGGTCCTGCACACTCGCATAACGCTGCTGTGGATCTTTCGCCAACGCTGTGAACACCACTTCTTCCATTGCAGGTGACACATCTGCAACCCTCCCATACAAAGCAGCAGGCGGGATCATCAAATGCTGGGATGCTATCTCTCCAAAAGAGCCATTGAAAGGACGCTCTCCACTCAGCCATTCATAAATCACAATCCCCAGCGCATACTGGTCACTGGCCGGACGCGGCTTCCCATTGATCTGCTCAGGTGCCATGTAGGGAATAGTGCCTGCCACTTCTTTCGTCGTACGGGACCCGGTACTCTGGGCAATCAAGACCAGGCCAAAATCACTCAATAGGACATCGCCATTGAGGCCCAGCAACATGTTCTCAGGTTTAATATCACGATGAATGAGTTTTCTATCATGCGCATATTGCAAGGCGGCTGCCACTTGCTTGACGTAAGCGACAACGCTTTTTGCTGGCACAGGTATGCCTTTAGGATGACGTTGGCGAAGTATCCCATTGGGAGCATAATCCATCACCAGAAAAGGAGTATCATCCTCCACACCAAAGTCTAAGATACGAACAATATGCGGGTGAACAAGACGAGCAATAGTCTGTGCCTCGAGGCGAAATTGCTCCAGGTGACTCCCTACTAACCTGGTTTGTAGTACCTTAATGGCCACCTGAGTGTTCAAGTGGATATGCTCGCCAAGGTAGACATCGCCAAAGCCACCTTTCCCTAGCAAACGGATCACTCGATAATTCGCAAGGCGCTGTCCTACACGGTTGTCCATCTTTGGATCTCTCCCTGTTTTGCTGATTAGTGAATTCGATGGATTATCGGATTGTTCCTAAGAATGGACGATGAGTACCAGGTATTTTAGAGGATCCTTTAGGGTTCTGTTGCAAAAACTGCTAGTGGCTCACTTGAGCAGGATGGCTCGCTCTGTATTGAAGCGATGAAGAAAGAAAAGCAAACTCGCCTCGTGCATCACCTGTGCTGGCTACTTGAGCCATCCTTTCTTAAATAAATAGATGAAGAACCAGAAAACAGCCATGCGCTCTGAAGACGAACTGGCCGCTCGTGTCGGCTTGTTACGCTAGTCTTCTTGCAGATAATCGGACGCCCGTCGGATACGCTGAGATTATTTTTGTATATTTCTATAATTAGTATAACACTTGTTCTACTACCTCAACCACTTCCTCTCAACCCACGCACCTCAGTGATGCCTGACTGATTCGTCTTCTGTTTCCGTGTCCCTCTTCGCTGGGCTATATCAGCCCGGTTGCTTATGAACAAGTGATGGGTCAGTCCGAATGTTTCGAGTCTCCACAAAAGCGGGTGAATCTCAGTTGGCGACTGATCTACTTCTGTATGACCGATTCAGCTGGCCTCGCCGTGGTGATCGGGTCTGCGTGGCGATGCACCTGCTTCCAGGTGCCGTCTTCCGGTCGAAAGATTATCGTCACCCGCAGAGCGAATGGGGTGATATCCTGCCTTGCGCCAACCTTGGCCTTGGTCCGATCAAGCCCCACAATGTAGGCAAGCTCAGGAGTGACGTACTTCGCTACGATCTCGAAGCCACCTTTCTCGCCCTCTCTGAGCTGCGATGCAGCATGATCCATAGTCGCCTCCACCTGCTCCCACCCACGCACGACAGGGCCAAAGGGATTAGCGAGGGTGACGTCTTCCCGATGGGAGATCATCATCTTCACCGGTTCGGAGTTCCCTTTCACGAACTCGCCTAGCGCTCGATAATAGTGTTCAACGACTTCGTCAAAATCGGTTGTACTCATGAGTTCTCCTCCTTCATCGCGCTCTGATAGCACGCGACACGATCATCCATCTTGTGCCTCCTTCTCTCCTGCCAGCCTGTTGAAAAAGTCCTCAATAAGCTCAACAGCAAAGAGAGACACCTGGTGTCCTCCGTAGTGAGGAAACTGATCCAAGCAGTACGCCAGTTGTCCTACCCTCTGTCTGCGATGGCTGATGCGATAAACGCCGCGTCTTCTCCTATGCCGAATAACAGTGCCGACTTCGTCTTGTAGAGCCAATGTAACCCCAGGAAATACAGCCCAGGGGAGGCAGTGATCCCGCGACGGTGAACAGGATAGCCCGCCTGGTCAAAGACCGGGATGTGCACCCAGCCGAAGTCGAGCTTGTAGCCACTGGCCCAGATA
>DATMNR010000112.1:0-3256 GCA_035568795.1 Ktedonobacteraceae bacterium | reverse complement strand
ATGCTTTGTACTCGATAGAAGCTCCCTGGCTGCCAAAATCCGAAAGCGGAACCAGATCACCTTCACTACATTTGCGACACCGAGGAAATGCATTCTCCACGAAATCGCCTCCTTCCTTCTCTCGAGAGGATAGTATTCGCCAACCTGACCACAGAAACCAGGCGAGGTTTGGCGAAAAAGATAGCCGAGGGGGAGCCTCCGCCACTGCATCCGCATCCCCACAGCAGTATTAGTTTGGCCTATGCCATCGCTATCATACCACAAAATCTTTCCTGTGTCAGCCCACTTTATGAAGACTTTTTCATTATCTTCTTCTCAAAAGAGAATCTCAATGCTGACCAGGTATGTAGGAATGTATGCCTACTTCTGTGCCTAAGCATAACAGGTGGTATTATTTACGTCAACTTTCGAACAGGAGTTACACACCTCCTGCATTCATCTGAAGGTATGCGTTGATGAAAGGATCAACATCTCCATTCAAGTAGCCTTCGGTGTCGCTTGTCTCAAAATTTGTTCGATGATCTTTTACAATGTTGTAGGGATGAACTGTCACTGTGCGAATTTGTGTTCCGAAGTCTGCCTGCACATTCTCACCTTTGAGTTTGGCTGCTGCCTCTTCACGTTTCTTCAACTCACGTTCATACAAACGTGCTTTGAGTATTTTCATTGCCACCTCACGGTTCTGAAGTTGAGAGCGTTCATTTTGACAGGTCACTACAATACCTGTTGGAATGTGGCGCATACGCACCGCTGAATCGGTCTTATTAACATGCTGCCCGCCTGCTCCTGTCGAACGGTATGTATCCACTTCGATATCTTCAGGTCGCACAGTAATCTCAATCGCATTCTCGATATCAGGCATTACCTCGATCTTAGCAAATGATGTATGGCGGCGATGTGCTGCGTCATAAGGTGACAAGCGTATAAGTCGATGGGTGCCTATCTCTGAACGCAGGTAACCATAAGCATAACGCCCGCTGATTTCAATAGTCGCGCTTTTGATACCTGCTTCTTCACCTTCACTATAATCGTATACCTGCGTGCGGAAACGGTGACGTTCGGCCCAACGTAAGTACATTCGAAACAGCGTTTCAGCCCAATCCTGAGCATCGACACCACCGCTACCTGCGTGTATACTCATAATAGCATCGCGTTCGTCATGTTCGCCATTGAGCATAAGTGCGAATTGCAACTTCTCGACATCTTGCTCTATAGCTGCCAGGTCTTGTGCGACTTCTTGCTGCATTCCCTCATCCGGTTCCTCCTCTAACAATCCGGCTAATCCATGCAGATCATGCAATTTCTCCGCAATACTTTCCCAGGTGGTGACTTCTTCACGTAATGCATTCAATTGTTGCATCTGTACTTGAGCCTTGCGGTTATCAGCCCAAAAATCTTCGGCCATACTTTCCGCTTCAAGCTCACTTATCTCTGTCTTCTTAGGCTCCAGGTCAAAGATGCACCATAGTTTCATGGACACGGCCTTGAAGGCGTTCGATTTGATTTGTTAATTCACTCATGAGGTGCATTGTAGCATGTTTTCTAGTGCTTTAGCTACTATTATCGACTTTCTATTGGTGCATTGAGTGGCTTCAAATCCAAGTTGGAGGGCATAGTAAAGTGATGACGACATGCTGCGCTTGCTGTAGTGATGAAGGTGCCGATGTTGAACTATTATGTGTCAATATAAATAAAACCATTGCGCCAAGTATGAAAAGTAGGCCGATCAAAATAAGAAGAAGCCCGGCGATACGGCCTCTAGCTCTTACTTTTTCAGCTTCTTCCAATGAAGCTCCATACTGCTGTTGGTAGGCTGTAGTTGTCGTGGGATAGCCTGGATATGGTGCTCGTTGTTGTGGGTAATTGGCAGCATTCTGTGGCACATAATCTGGGTATACTGCTCTAGTAGGTTCTTGACCTGTAGCGGTATTTTGTGAAACCATCCTGTTGGTAGCGTCATTAGCCATCTGCTCCGCGATGCCATAATCATTTGGATGAGAACCCAGGATAAGAGGCTGCTGTTCCATAGGTCTGCTTGGGCTAATGGTTTCTTGTGAGCCAGCGTAAGATTGATTCACCCTGAAGTTCGTACTAGCCGCAATGGTCGGGCTGTCTGGTTGTGATTGATCTGATATCAGCTCTGACTCTATAGGTGTGCCACAACGCGGACATGTAATATTGCCAGATGTTAATTGGAAGCCACATTTACCACAGAAAACCATCCAGGCCCCTTTCAAGCAGCAGATTTCAAATTATTGGGCGATTCCTGCTTTTTGTACATCGCCGATGATACTAACACTATACTACCTATCAGCTAAAATTGATAGTAGTGGTGTCAACTGTATCCTGGATTGCAAAACAAACCTGGACACATTCGTTCGCGCCGCCCCTCTCCCTTAGGCTTTCCTAGCGTTCCTTCCGCATTCCAGGAAGCTATAGGATCAGGTTTTGTCCGCAAGAGCATACGGGCTGGGACGTACTCATGCAAGGACCAACGCTAGCCCCACCACCTTGTTCATGCGTGCTCATTTGCACACGGGCCTGGCCTGGATCAGCGGGATTGCCCTCCCCAGGCTACTCCCCTGCGACCTGTAGCCGCAGAGGGCGGGATACGCTCATGTTCCATCTTTCACAGACACTGGAAGTGATCCCTTAGCTCGGTGTGGCTTCCAGTGTCCTTCTCGATAAAACGAACGATGGATATTCACTGAGGCGTTAAAGTCGGCATGCGACTCGTATTTGCACTCGGGACAAGCAAACAACTTCCCCCATTTCTCGAAGATGCGTTGGCCTCCTCGGTAGGAGAACCTCTCCCCCAAAGCGCCACATCGCGAGCAGTACTGACTGGTTCCGTGTGGATTGACTTCGACCGTGACAACTTGCTGGGCGTACGCTTTGTCACGCGCATGCTCTCTGATCTGGCCGCGCAACATGTTAGCGCGCTTGCGGTTCATGCGACGCGATGTGCTGCCCCTGCCAGCTCTGATTTTGCGCAGATGCTCAAAGAGCAGAAGACAGCCAGGATAACGGGCGCAGACAGTAGCAATGATACGGGCCACCTTGTGCGCCGCGTCTGCATTCTGTCGATGGATATGCAGCCAGAGCTGCCGATTGCTATGTTCCCCTATGACTGGCTTGCCCGAGAGCCACTGTTTCCTGGCAATTCGTTTGAGATGCCGATAGCGGTGAGCGTCGAGCCCATGATCAGTTACGAAGACGGTTTCAGCGATGATCCCTTCTTGACGAACCGTAATCA
>DATMNR010000111.1:0-3438 GCA_035568795.1 Ktedonobacteraceae bacterium | reverse complement strand
GTACCATATAAGCGCTACAAACATTGCTGCAAGTTCCAGGACATTATAAACCATTTGTGGGAAAAACGGCAGAAGCGGTGTTGAGCTCAAACCGATTATACCTACACCCGCTGGGAACATGGGATCCGCCATCGGGGCCATAACTCCGGCTATCCACGCGTGGAAGTTCCAGAGTATAAACGGGAGATTGATGAGTAGAGCGACAATGCCTGCAATCGTAAGTCGGCGTACACTTTCCACGATATTATACTGACGCCATATCATAATTGCGTAAAATGGAACGAAGAACCATGAAAGCTGCTTCGTTGACAATGCCAAACCCAGAAAGATAGCTGACCACCATCTTCGATCACGCAGCAGCCACGCTACTACAACGAGTAATATATTGAGGATATCTAGATTGCCACTTGAGACCGAGATCAACATTGATACATTTGCCAGCGATAGTAGCAGGACCCATGGTCGCAGCTCTGGTCGCGCAATTTTCCAGGCGATTGCTACCAGGACGATGTAGCAGAGCAAATAAAATGCCAACACATTATAGATGTTCAGCCATATAAACGGTACCAGAGTCAGGAAAGACAATGCAGGATAGCTCACCTTGGATTCAAACTCAGGGGCAGAGCCTGCTTTGAGGTCGGTAGCCAGTACGCTGCGAAAATCAGATGCTGACGGATATTCAAGACGATTCGCAAATTGTCCTACCCGCAGCGGTGTTGTCCAGTATGCTTCAATAGGGAACTCACGTACCACATTAATAATATTTGAATCTGTATAGGGATTGCGACCTTCTACAAGCAATATCGCAGCGTTCGTATCAAGGGATGTACCATCATTTGAATATACAGGAGGCATGAGGAAACTTAATGCTACTGTGCGACCTATGATGATAATACCCGCAATTGATGCCAATAGAACGCCAACCAGGATAATACGTTGCCAACGGTGTGGACGTGTACCAGCATGAGATGAACGATGTGATTGCTCTGACTGGCGTTTAAGGGGGGGGGTACGGAATGCCATGCACAGTGCTATCAGGCTTCCCAACACCAGGATGAAAGGAATGATTCCAAACCAGGGCTGTAAGAAGGGCATGTAAGGAAGGTAAGTTTTGTGAGGTATTTCGTTCAAAGCTTGTAAAATAAGGGCAACGCCAATCCATGTAGCGCGACGTTGTATCTCAATTATTTGGTGATTGTCGGGTGATGTATCTTCGGAAAAGAAGTGGCGCATCCACTGCCACCTGTTCTGACCACGTTCTTTCTCTGATCGAGTTAAGTGAGTTAACGATACCTCCTTTGGCGAAGGAGCCTCGGAAACTTCGCGCGCGATCACCTGTCCCGTATTTTCTCGCATTTCTACTACCTTTTGTCCACCTGAAAAGGGAACACAAATAACCCCCCTCGAAGTACCGCGCGAAGCACAAATATCACATGTTCAAGAACGTTGCTTGCTCGGTCTGTGACTTACAACGATTGTATTTGTAGCTTCGTCACAAAAGTACAATTTGGGAGAATTTGGTGTAAAATGGGTGCCACTTGCCAGGCGTACATCAAAGGGGAAGTCGGAAATAAAGCTCTCTATGCTGAAGTTCGAAACCAAGGTTTTCATAGAGGCGAATGGCAGGTAGATTCATTTCCCACACGTGCAGGTCAAGAGCTGATAATTGAAGCTCTTTTTGAGCGTACTCTATTATGTGTAACATGAGATCACGCGCCAGGCCATGTTGGCGAAATTCTGGATGTACAATTACGCGTTTAACATATCCAGAAGCGCCCTGCCAGCCCTCTGTGTGGTTGCTCAGAGGCGGCAACATCAACTCGGCTTTAGCTACAATTACCCCGTCAACTTCGCAAAGAAAGATCAATGTTCTCTCATGTGTCGTAGGGTCAACTGAGCCGAAGTATTTTTCCATTTCGCGATGAATATTGCGCGTGGGTGAGGTACTCAGACTATCCAGGTCCTCAATCTTCGCAATGTCTTCGGGAGTGGCTACACGTATAATCGAACTCGAAGCTGGCTGTTCATCGATCATACTACTCCCCCTATTGCTTCGTTTGGCACCTAGTTTTGTTTCTTTCTTGGTAACAGTAAGAGAGAGACGAGCGCGTACATAGAGCAGCCCAGAATGAGAATGGCATAGACAATCTGTTCACCATCCTTGTGTGGATCAGAAAGCATCATAATGCCCCACCATAGGAATCCCGCAAATACGGCAAAGAGGAGTAGGGTACTCATTAATTTTTTATTCATTGGCTCATCCTTTGTTTTGTCCAGTTCTCTTTCCACATATATCCCGCAATTCACGATACTTCATCGGAGCTACAGCGAGCGGATTTTATATCAATCCGGCGCT
The DNA here is from genome assembly GCA_035568795.1 of Ktedonobacteraceae bacterium. GTDB lineage: Bacteria > Chloroflexota > Ktedonobacteria > Ktedonobacterales > Ktedonobacteraceae > DATMNR01. The sequence continues at coordinate 1,082 of DATMNR010000111.1, read as the reverse complement.
GCGTTAGTTTGTACATTATATCATGAAGCGGCCTGTTCCTCATTCTTTTCGTATTGATGATTACCCTTAAGTCTCCTAGGTCTGCATGGGGTCAAATGGCTTTGTCTGTTCTACGGGCAACAGCAGGTGCTCCGTACACACTGCGCGATACCGATCGTTCGGACGCAACCCTTCGGGCAGCAGGTCAGGTAAGGTCTCCATGTCAAATGCTCTGTCGTCACGTACATCATAGATTTGACTATTGCGGGCTGCACGTCCGCATTTGGGATCACGTTCACCATTGACTGGATATTCACACCTGGCCGTACAAGCTACAACTTTTGCGCCATATCTGCGGGCATCTGCCACCAGGCCAAACTGATTGCCGCTTGCTCCTTGGTCAAGTCCTGCCGCATAGACTCGCTCAATACCAGCCAAAGCCCACCGTCCCATAATTTCACGATAGAGACCTGAGATCGGACGCCGTTGATGATCAAAGCCAAACATGAACCACTCTTCCAGGAAAACCGTCTTGATACCGCGCAGCACAAGCTCCTCAACCGGAATATCACCAAGCGATTCTAGGGTTGTACAGTTTGGGGTCAGCGTCGCGTTTCCACTCAAGACATAGCCACGAGGCGCTATAACCACGTCTCGAACGTCCACTCCCGGCCGATAGGCCTCATACGGAATGCCGAGGTGAGCAAGTTCGCCCATCTTGCCATAGAGTCGCGTCGTTTTACCAGCACCCATAGGCCCAGCATAAACTGTTACTTCCGGCAATACTCTTGTCATTGATAAGAACCTGACCTACTCAAAGTTCAGAGTTTTAGTATCCGTCATATGTAAAATGGCGAAGCCTTTACGGTACAACCATAAGAAAATGCAGCCCTACCGACTTTGAGACCCGTCAGGCCGCATCTTTCTCCGCTGTTACACGGAGATACGGATCAAAACCCGTACGAGTAGTATATCATGTATGCCCAGCCCTTAGCATGCCATCCGCCTGCCAAGCCGCTTGGCACGCGCCACGCTGGTAAGGAGCTTAGGACAACTTGACCGTGCTAACCCCTTAGCATACAATGGTAGAGGTAACTAATTGG
>DATMNR010000110.1:0-3227 GCA_035568795.1 Ktedonobacteraceae bacterium | reverse complement strand
AACGTGCGTTCCACTGAATGGGCGGATAGGAGCAGGAGGCCGGGTATATGTGTGTCGCACTTCACCTACACTAACCGGCTCTCGCTTCTCTTATCATGCTACACCCATGCCAAACACACGTGTCCGCTTCGCCAGTACAACCCGATTGAACGTCTTGAGCCGCGCACTGTTGGCACATACATAGCACCATTGGTTCATAGGAGGAGGAAGATGCAGAGACAAAGAGCGTGTTTGGTGATCAATCCCAGGGATGGGCAGAACCTGGCTACACTTCCCGCTCTTCTGGCCGTGTTCTCCGCGGCTGCTTGGCAGACCGATGTTGTTCTGAAAGAGTACGGTGGCCATACCATGGAATTGGCGACCGAAGCCGCCAGAAAAGGCTATGACATCGTTATAGGCTATGGTGGTGATGGAACACTGAACCAGGTCGTCAATGGGATGATGAAGGGCAAGAAGAAAAAGAAGAGCCTCGTCGGTGTGCTCCCTGGTGGTACCGCCAACGTATGGGCGACTGAAGTGAGCATTCCTTCCGATCCCGTGAAAGCGGCGCTGACCCTTGTCAGCAGTGAAGCTCGTAAGGTTGATGTCGGACACGTCGAGGTCACAACGCTGACATTCCTTGCACCAGCTCAAGGAAACGAGGAGCAACTCCCACTTCAGGATACTCCAGGTACAATAGCTCAGATAAGAAAGGTAAAACATGCGGCGAAAGCCAGGCATCATTTTCTGTTGATGGCCGGTCTGGGCATTGACGCCGCCGTGATGGGTCAGGTCGACACAACGCTTAAACACCGCATTGGAGTTCTCTCTGTTGGCATCGCTGCTGCTGAAAAGGTACCCGAGCAGCATGCATTTTCAGTCGAGATACGTGTAACCAAGAAGGAAAGCGGGACAGAGAGCGTTTGGCAGGGTGATGCTGTGCAGGTGGTCATAGGAAATACGCGTCGCTACGCCAGCATTTTGGAAATGACATCTGAAGCCTCTATCGATGATGGGATGCTCGATGTCTGTGTGGTTATGGCTGGAGATCCGCTCTCGACGATGCAGCAGATCACGTCACTCCTGGTACGGCGTAGGCCTGACAACCAGCATACCCAGTTCTTCCATGGGGCTCATCTCTCGATTCGGATCCCTGCCTCTATTGGATTGCAACTGGATGGCAGTGCCGTGAATCTCAAAGATTACCTGAGCAAGTCAGACCGCGAAGCGCTACACTGCGCTCAGGACGTGGAACACGTTCTGGTGACGTATCGGTTCGATGCGTTGCCAGGTGTCTTACACGTTGCCATTCCTTCTACGTATGATGGGCCCCTTTTTGAGAGGTCTCACCAGGAGGAAATGCCGCAGACCTTGGAGCAACGGCATAGTGCCGGTGTTGAAGAAAAGCAACCGAATACATCTTCTTCCAGCGAGCAGCAATCACATGAACAGTCCGAACGTGACCGTGGACGCAAAGTGACCGTTGTGGGTGTGGCAACACGTTGTGAGAAGCAATGCGCGTGTATTGTTGCGGCTACTACTTCCAGGTCCAGTACCGGTGAAATCATGCCTGTTGCCATCTGTATTGACGAGTATACAGAACTCTTGACGCGGACAGGTGAAGCGGCTGCTGCACGTGATGCACAACGCTTGCAAGAAGGCGCGGAGATCGTGGTGGAGGGCAAGAAGAGCAAGCGCGAAGTCATTCATGCAACGCGTGCGGTGGTCTAAAACGGCAGAAGATGTGTTGGAATAGAGCGGCGTGGCTGATCGCCACGCCGTTGTTGATGTGTAGGGCGTAGGAGAGATGAGCGAGGAAGAGAACTCGATTGTTACGTGCTGAGAGTTGGAGTCTGAACAGAACCCCTCTCGCATATATGCAGGGGAGAGACTCAGAACCAGCCAATGGCCAAACCGTTCAAGTGGATCCGACCAGGGGAAAAGCTTTGACCGTCTACGCTACAGAAGGATTACGCCTTCGTGAACTAGTCACGACTTCGGCGACGTCCTTGAATGGCACTCCACACATCTGTGAACTGTATCGTTCCCTCGATCAAGCTCCCAACAAACCAGCCGACGAGTGCGAGTGCCCCTGAGAGTAATGCGGCCCTGAAACCAAGTGACATCCACACAATACCTAATACGAGGCCAACGCCTATGGCAACCATTCTGGGTGTCATGCTTTTCTTGTCCTTCCTTGTGATCTCGTCTTGTGTGACTATTCCGAATTGTTTGCACTCCGCTGGGCACATAAAATTGCAGTAAAAAGCTTCTCACACGCTCAAAATCAGAGAGGCAAAAGTAGGTTTTTTGACGCTCTGGAGGTATAACGTTGCAGTAAGTTGAAAATGGACTCATAAGCTTGCAGTAAATAGTAGGCGTGTACAATTTAAAACGTTGTTCTCACTTCATTTTTAAGAACGGATGAATCAGGTAGAGAATGCTTGATTTCCATGAAGTTGACGCTCAAATAGACCACAGCAAGTATAGAGCAATATAGCAAACAAGTGCATCAGCGATCGAGAACATGCATACGCTTGTTTCCTCATTATCTAAGCTGGCTTGAAAGCCAATCACGTGCTGGTGGGGATCAAACACACATTAGCCACTACTGGGGAATAAAGAAAATAAGGGTCATCGTGCCCAAAAGGAATAAACACCTCTTCTAGGACCAATTCCTCAAACAGGTGTTTACCTCTTCAAATAGCGAGTCAAGCCTTACTTAGCTCCGATGGCCTGATTAATCTGAGCGACGACAGCAGCAGGGTCTTCGACCTGCACTACAAGCTCAGCATACTGGTCATCTTTGAGTTCGATGACCACCGCTTTAGTCGGGTCAGTGACTTCCCAAAACACCCGATTTCCGTGCTGATAGAATGTCCCAGCACTGACGGGGGCATGCCACTGCGGATCACTCTGTTCCTGAGGTGGGTAAGGCAGATTGCTTGCCACCTCCGGGTTGATTGAGGCACTTTTTACGTGAGCGAGTGGGATCTCAAATCGGCTATTGAGAGTCCAAAGTCTTTCGATCCCCTCAACCACAACGATGAGTTTCTTTTGCTCCTGATCCACGTTAATATCAGGCATAGTTATGTTTCTCCTTTCTATCTCACGGATATTCCAAGCATATCACGACATTCATTATACTTTATAGATTGAGAGATGTCAGCCTCACGAGAGGTGTTATTTCTCCCTTCATGATTGCTGTATGGCATGAGACATTGAGAAGATTTGGAGTGAACCCATTT
>DATMNR010000109.1:0-4240 GCA_035568795.1 Ktedonobacteraceae bacterium | reverse complement strand
GTTTACCGTTTGCCATAGCACTGATACCACTGAGCTTACCTTACTATTTGCAACAGAAAACTATGGTTAGTCACTTCTCCTTCAGTATTACAGAGATTGCTCTGTTGACTTGCGTTGTGGTGGCAGTGTCGCAATTTTTGCTGGAAAAGGTAAAATGGCGTTATTATCTATCCTGGCGTGAACTGCGAGATCGACTAGGGCTATTTGCCCTACCAATTGCGGTTTTTGTACTAGCGGCTGGTATCTCTGTATTGATTGCGCTCTCGCACAGGATAGCACTGCGTGCATTTCGTGAAGAAGTCTTCGAACCGATTCTCTTTCTATTTTTGGCGATGTTTTGCCTGCGTACTCGCCAGGATGTTGCTCGATTGCTACTTGCGATGCTTTTATCTGGGCTGGTCGTAGCTTTAATCGGCATGGCCCAATATTTCTTATTCAGAAATCAGCTTGTACTGGAATTTGATGGTATAAGGCGTGTCCACGCAATGTATGGAAGTGCAAACAGCATTGGACTCTTCTTTGATTATGTCTTGCCTATCGGGCTTGCCTTATTACTGGTTAGAGCATGGACAACAGCAAGTATATGGAGATCAAGGTGGGTACTGATAGGCGCAATCGTGACCTGTTTATCAATGCTTCTAGTGCTTTATCTGAGCCAATCACGAGGAGCCTGGGTGGCAATCGGCATTGCTTTCATATTTATACTTGCGCTTTCAATGCGAAATCGTAAGGGTTTGCTTGTAGGTGGTTTGATAGGAATTTTTATTCTTGGTGCTATAGTAATTGTTTTACATAGACCTATCCTAAATTTTTTTATCGCTGGTCATCAAGATATAAATGGTATCAGCACTGTGACCAAGCGTCTCTTTCTCTGGATAAGCGCTCTCAGGATGATTCGTGATCACATCTGGTTTGGCGTTGGTATGGAGAACTGGTTATGCTATTACAGCCCTAATACAGTATGTGCTGATCCTGCTATTGTTCATCATTACTGGATTTTACAAAGTCCTTTTACTGGTGCCTCTACTGGTCTGCAAGGCGAACCTACTCTATCGCATCCCCATAACATATTTCTGCATGTATGGGTAAGTATGGGTCTTTTTGGTTTAATGGCTTTTATTGCAGTGCTGGCACTCTTCTTCTGGCTCTTTGTGCGTATCCTCCTATTTTTACATAAAACAAGAGCCGATCGCGACGTAGCAATGTGGTGGATGACAATTGGTGTGGGGGCAGGTATGTTAGCGGGAGTGATCCAAGGGCAGGTTGATAGCTCCTTTCTTGCGCAAGACCTAGCTTTTTGCTTCTGGATGCTAGTTACAGCTCTTTTGTTGCTGCGTGTAATAACAGGCACACCATGGAGAGGAAGCCTTAGACAAAAGCAAATCTCCAATTCAGACGATATATGATAGTACTTTGAGGGTATACTTCGATGATCAGGTGAAACTAAGAACCTGATTTCTCAACGCAGAATGAACTCAGTTAGTTGACCTGATATTGAGCCCCACAAGTCCAGTAGCCTTTACGTGACATAGCACTCTCACTCCTTTTCAATGTACTCTCGTTGCTGATCTAGTCTGAGATGTCTCCCAAATTTCACTCACTTCTCGTTTAATTCAGCGTATCACTATATCAGAAATTATACGGGGTCTATTTACGCATCACCGAAACTGCCAATTGTGACCTATCATTGTGGGGTGTCGCATGTCTGAACTTCTTGAAGGTGTAATGTTGAGTGAATATCTCCTACTGCAGTGCATCAGTAGGGGAGGGTTAGCGGATGTATACCGTGCTCGCCAGACGGGTGAAGGGAATTATGACGTTGCGGTAAAAGTATTCCGCACAGGCTATGCCCAACGCGAATCCTTTCGTGAATATTTTATGACTGAGGCGGAAAAAATTGGTCAATTCGAGCATCCAAATATACTGCCATTTCTTGAATTTGGTGAAGGAGAGGGCTTGCTGTATTCTGTCACTCCGCTTGTAACTACTGGCACACTTGAGGATCTTCTGAGACGTGTGGGTGGGAAACTCTCCGCAATGCAAGCCTTACAAATCATGCAGCAGTTATGCAGTGCTGTTCAATATGCGCATGAGCATGACGTGATCCATGGCAACATTAAGCCAACAAATATTTTTGTCGCAGCAGATAGCAGAATGCTGCTTTCGGATTTTGGGATTGTTCGAGGATATGATGATAGCCAGCAATCGCTCACGAGGATTGGTTGGGGGTCAGCCGAATATTCTGCACCGGAACAATCATTGGGAGTATTAAGACGGGCTAGCGATATTTACTCGTTGGGTGTGTTGTTGTTCCGAATTCTTACAGGAGAACCCCCATTTACAGGCCAAACACCTGTTGAAGTGTTGCTCAAACATGTTCGACAGCAAGCTCCCTCAGCACGCTCAATTGATCCCAATATTTCTGATGCTGTTGATGGCGTGTTGCATATGGCATTACAGAAACGCTCCGATGATCGTTTTGCTTCAGCGGAAGAGTTTAGTAATGTCTTAGCGATAGCAGTAAGCGTTGCCCCATTTGCTTCCCCTGTTGCTAAGGCTGTAACTCCGATGACACGCAAACTTATGCCTGATCAGAAATATGCTGTAACTGGTGATCCCAAGACTCCAGTACCAGCGTACATAGCACAGACTACTTCTGAGTCTCCAAATACTCCAGCTTTTCCAATAGAGCATTCTAATGCACCACAACAAATCTTGGAGCCGTCAATTAACCAGATTTCGACTAATGGAGGTTTTCCGGAAGACAAGGATGATTCGGATATAACTTTGGCCCGGAAAACATACTCTTTGAGAGATGATGAAGGTATCGGGTCACATTTGTACTGGTCAACAGAACCTGTGGAATGGTCTCCTATTGGGGAAGAAACGGGGGACTCAACAGCAGCGACAGCGACGGACTATTTGAGAAGCAAACCAACACCACCAGAAAATATTACAAATAAAGCTGCTTCACCGTTAAAGCCTGATGTAGTTAAAGAAACCAGGAGTGCTGAAAAGGTCCCTGATTCACGTCTCAAAAAGCTGTTGCCAATACTAGTTGTGATCTTATTATTGATTGGCCTCGTTGCTGCGCTTCTCTCTTCAATTATCCTGCCTGCTCCGCCCAGTAGTGGTAATGCTGGTAAAAATCAACTGGTTGTAATGGTTCGAACAATACCAGGCGCAATCAATGGTCAAGCAACTGATTTTAGTATACCTAGCAACGTAAAACATGATCAATTGCTAACGAGAGGATGAATATGGCGGAACTAGCCGGAGTGACAGTAGGCAATTATTTTCTACTAGAATGTTTAGGGCGCGAAGGCATGATAGAAAGTTACCGGGCTCGTCCTACAACTCGAGGCGGGTTTGACGTTATCTTGCGCCTATTTCGCCCCCCTTTTCCTGATCATACCGCATTCCAGGATCACTTTGCCTCAGAGGTAGAAAAAGTTTGGCATTGTCATCACGAACATATTCAGCCTTTGCTAGAATTTGGTTCGGGTGAAGATTTGCTCTTCGATGTCACCGAGTTTCCCAGGGATAAAACACTCGAACAAGTTTTAGCGTGTGGGGAAGATGAAGAGTTTTTCAGATCAATACCTCAAATTGTACGTTTGATTACACAAATTTGCTCTGCTCTTCAATTTGCACATAAACAGAACATTGTGCATGGAAATATTCAGCCATCAAGTCTCCTGATTCAACCTGATCAAAATATCCTTTTGACCAATTTTAGTATGAAGCATATCTATCAGGAAGGTGACCCGTTAGTCGCACAAATTGAGGAGGGAAATGCAGCCTACATCGCTCCTGAACAGGTAGTCGGCATGATCACTCCTGCTAGCGATATTTATGCGGTGGGAGTATTACTCTACCGGTTGTTGACAGGACATATGCCTTATGATGCTGAAAGTGCAGGCGAGATTGCTCTTAAACATACAAATGAAGCTATACCTTCTTTACGCCAACTACGTCCCGATTTAAACGAAACAGTTGAACTTGTAGTACGTGTAGCTCTGGCTAAAAGCCCAGAAGCTCGTTTCCCAAGCGCCGATGCACTGGCTAAAGCATTACTCGCAGCAATTGCATCCGAAAGTACACCAATCGTTACAGTGAAGGCCCAACGACGGATTGAGGTAAATTCGCGGCGCAGAACTTCTTTTAAGTGGAGCAGCGCTTTATCTTTGATTGCGATATTGCTCGTACTATTTGGATTGGTTGGTACTCTCAATTTCTT
>DATMNR010000108.1:0-3413 GCA_035568795.1 Ktedonobacteraceae bacterium | reverse complement strand
TTCTTGCCGAATGGTCTATTTCGTCTCTTTCAAGCAGGTGAACGCATGTGCTTCATCAAAATCGCGGGAGAGCCCCACTCAAATGAGTCGTTGTCCACCCTGATATTTGAACACTCCGATTACCCTTCACCATCCCTCCAAATCTTCCCCAAAAATACCGCTCATTTTGAGCGCTATGTGAGCGATATTATCGATAAAAAATAAAACCATTTCTAAATAATAGAATAATACCCGTACATAAAATGTAGGGACACCCCTTGTGGGTGTCCTGCTCACGGATGTCCTGTTCGAACACGACGGACGTTGACACACTACTCCATCTGGTACAATAAGAGCATCCCATCTGATACAATACAAAAAATACATAGAAAGCGACCCATCACAAAATCATACAAACAAACTCGAACGCCCTCAATCAACAGCTACTCCAGGCAACACAACGTGGAGATAGAGAAGCTGTCCTCAAACTTCTTCAGCAAGGCGCGGATATCAATGTGAGAGATGCACAAGGACGAACCCCCGTCATGATCGCGACCTACCAGCATAATACAGACATGGTCAGAACGCTCCTTCAAGCAGGCGCCGACGTGAATATACGCGATAACAACAAAGAGAATCCCTTACTACATGCTGGCGCCCAGGGTTGGCTCGATATCCTTAGGCTTGCAATCGAGGCGCACGCCGATACCAGGCTGACGAACCGTTTTGGTGGCATTTCGATTATCCCTGCTTCGGAACGGGGACATGTGGAGATAGTACGAGAATTGCTCACACGTACTGACATTAATGTGAACCACGTCAACAATCTTGGTTGGACAGCCTTATTGGAGGCCATTATACTCAGCAATGGTGACAAGGCGCACCAGCAAATTGTACAAATTCTCGTCGATCACGGGGCCGATGTCAATCTCGCCGACAAGGATGGCGTCACACCACTCCAGCATGCCAGTGAACGCCGATTTAACGAGATTGAACGTATCTTGCTACAAGCGGGCGCGCATTAAGAAGGCGTTCTATCTTTCAGGATCATATCGGATGTACAAACCATTATCCTGATGTCAGTTGATAACGCTTCAAGCCTTTTCTTTTATCCAGTTCAAACACAGCACCATGCAAGACTCCTTCACCATATGCGCTTCCTGGATTGATACATATAGTCTTCCCGATCTTAGCTGTGCCGCGCGACTCATGTATATGACCATGCAAAGCAATCAAAGGCTGGTATTTCTCGATCAAGGTCCGCACAGCTTCCGACCCGGCAGGTCCCATCAACATAGAGCCGCCCTGAATAATAGGACTCAGATTCTCGTCCATCATAGGCGCTGTATCTATAGCCGTGCGAATTGGAGGAACATGCAAATTAAACACTGACCTGGACGGGTCGTCTAGTTGGCTCACAAGGCCCTCAATATGGCGTTGCAGTTCCTCTTCTGGCATCTCTCGCGGTGAATGCCAGGGAGTCGGATTCGCGAAGCCGCAGGAGAGCATCTGGAAACCCTCACCCAGTTCTACCACCTTGTCCTCAGGATCTACCACGAGTGTCGATTTGGCAATAACTTCACGAAGCACAGGTTCGTCATCATTTCCCAGCATAACATAGAGCCGTATTCTTTTTCCTCGTAATCGTTCCTCAGCTAGAGCCATCCAGCGTTCAAGAGTTTCTTCCATGATCTGCAGAAAGAGTGCATCCAGAGCTTCCTGATCATTTCCTATAGTTTTTAGCTCATCCTCAGTCATACGATGGGGATATAAGCCAAGATCACGAATGCGCCGTTCGAGCGCAGGTAACTGATCTTCTGTAAATGCCTGTTCGCCTGTGATCGACGGGGCATAAAAAGATGCGTTCCGATTCACAATAGGAACCACTGCTTTACCAGCCACATCTCCACCCATAATCAGCACCTCGGCTCCATAAAAGGCAGCAGCATTGATGAACTTGCGCCAGAGCATTTCTGAGCCATGGATATCGGAGGCATAAAACGATTTAAAACTCACGGCAAAACTCCTCTAAGCATATTCTTTACTGCGCATGGAGCAAGAACTAGAGGACTTTGTTGGCGAATGATTTTCCTGGTTGAAAAGTGCTTCACGTTCATCCCTTTCTGATGATCTTTGATGGTGTTCTATCCTCTCGAATGCCTTCACAGGCTCATTCGTGTATAGTAGGGGCATCCCCTTGCGGGTGCCCTGTATTTATCCGTACGGTCCTGGACCTACCTTCTTTTCCTGCAAACCACTTTGTATCTCGCGTACCGCTTCTTCTGGACTAGCTGCAAAACGCAACAGGTTGATGTCCCTTTCGCTTATGACCAGGTTTTCCAGCATAGACTGGATGACCGGCGGCCAGCAATCACCAAGCAATACGAGAGGCAAAGCCTGACCTTCGGTCTGACTCGCCGCCCACACAATTGCCATCTCAGAAAGCGTTCCTACACCTCCTGGCAGTGCGATCACGCCATCACAGTTCAGCAGATGGTTCAGTCGCGTCCCATAGTTCTTCGACCAGCGTAGATCAACGTTCCACTGATTCGGCTCGACATTGGTCCAGTGCTGCATGGTTAACCCTATCACCCTTCCACCCGCTTCATGCGCTCCACGACTGGTTGCCATGAAGCCAACTGTATCAGTTAGCAGTGAACAGTATTTCGCGTTTATTGACCGTTTCCCTCTTGTTCTTCTTCGAGAGCTTTTCTCAGCATAGCTTTTTCTCAGAAAAAGGAGGGATATTCATGAAGCGATTTTCCAGCATCGAAAAGCTAGACACCAGCATACTTTACAGCTTAGAACTTGCATCAAGAGTGAGTGTGCTACTTCTTGCGTTTGGTCTCATAGTGTCTATGGCTAATGTCCTGACAAAAGGGAGTGCCCTAACTGATAGCGCCATTATGCGCACTTCTTCTCAGCCATGACGCAGGTGGCTCGCACGACCTTTGTGCGCCAGGCGGCCAACTTGTGGGCCGTCAAAAAACGGCTGTGGTGTCTGATCCGCGATGGTTTGATGCTCTTTGATCCCACGGTGGCCATCGTGGATAGTATGCCCATCCCGGTCTGCCAATGTGCGCGGGCTACCGCTGCCATCGCTTCGATGACACGGCCAGCTTTGGCAAAGACCATACCAGTCGCCATACTTTCTATGGCTTTCGGCTGCATATGCACCTGTGTTGGCCGTGGGTGATCACCAAGATGTATCTGGCCCCGGCCAATGTGCCGGAGAGGGAGGTCGTCTGGGACGTGGCAGCTGGGACGTGGCAGCCGGGACGCACGGGCTGCTCTTGGGCGACCGAAACTATTGGCTTCCCACCGTCCAAGCCGCTTTGCGCCAGGAGGGCGTAGTGCTGCTGGCGCCGTTCCGCAAAGCCGGTTCGCAACCTGCCCATAGTTGGAGTGCCGTGTTGGGCAGGGTGCGCTATTTC
>DATMNR010000107.1:0-8084 GCA_035568795.1 Ktedonobacteraceae bacterium | reverse complement strand
AAGCCGTCGTAAAGACCGGTCATTCTGCGCAAACAAGAAATAAACGCGGTAAGCCAGGTAATAGTCGGTAAGCTCAGAGGCTCGGTATGCCCGCCTTCACGGGCCCTACTGGTCGATCTGAAATACCATCCCTAAAAGGCGGATTGGTTTCTTCATTGGTTTCATAAATTCTCCTTTCGGATTACCAATGCGAGGCCTCTCGCCAGGTGCCAGGGTCTGTTTGGTTCCCTGGATGTTCCCTTATGAACATAACAATCATACCATGACATACCCTGACATGTCAAGAAACGTAAGTTCCAAAAAATGCGATCAACATATAGTCGAATGCTTGAGCTACTCTCAAAATGAAAGGCGATGAGTTGGCTCTCTGTGTCTTTCTATGCAAAGTCCGTTTGGATCTGCCCACCGATTTATTCAATTTAATTGTATTGCTTTTGATGGCCAAACTCAATAGTATAGAAGCCGTAATTCTAAGAAGACATCATTTACCTCATCAATATCTCCTTCTTGCAGATTTTCAAAACAGAATCAGTTTACCCTACATTTTATCCGCAGAATATCGGGAAATCACCCGACTAAATATAGGGTAATTGCCCTATTCCGGTGGCTTGCATATACTCCTATAGTATGCAATAGAATACAATAGAAGTCTGATTAGCAACTTTGCAATATAGACTACAGCATTCATCAGAAAAATGGATGAACTCACGAGTTTATGTTGTCAAAGCATCAATGAGACCTGCATCAAGAAAAGATATTTTTATGTGAGAGGATGTAATGCGATGAATAGTAAGCGACTGAAGATCCTGGTAATGTTCCTGGCTATTTTAGCGTTTGGTAGTATTCTACTGGCGGCCTGTTCACGTCCAGGCACTATCACAACTACTACGGGAACCACTCCAACCGCGAGCAGCAGTGGCGGTGGTGGAAATGCGGGAGGTTGTGCGAGCGGAACTGTTCACATGAGTCCGTCCAACTTTAAACAGTCCTGTGTTAATATTTCCAAAGGCTCGACAGTGACGCTTGTAGATGATGTCCAGGTTTTGCATATTATTACAAACGGTCAATGGGTTAATAACAATCCCCAACTCACTGTGCAACCAGGTGCGCCTACAATCAACAATGTGACTATTTCAGGTGGTACTGCCGTAATAGGTCCTTTTAATACAGCGGGCAAGTTCAATGTCCTCTGTACAGTTCACGAAGGCATGAATCTAGTGGTGAACGTTTCGTAAAGCTAAGGTGAAAGTAGAAACAGCAGCCCCCTGGTCTGGTTCGGGGCCATGCATTCCCGTGATTAGCAGGTCCCGAAAGCTTTTTTCGTCGCAGGAGTCGAATAAATAAAACTCTCAGACTCAACAGTACTTGTGGCACTATCAATAGTAATGTGGTACTCCCGTTTTTGCAATCTAGCGCGTCTAATGTAATATAGACATTGAAATCGTAAACTGAACTGTCAATGAAAAAATGGTTGCAACATGTAACCAATCAGATACTACCAACGTATTGAGTATTAGAAGCTTTTTCAAAGGGAAAGCGCGACAACTTCTGGCAATGGAACTACCATTTGCTCATATTAATAATCTCGTCGAAATCGTAGTCAACACCCATACAAAACGAGGTGAAATGATTGATGGTAACCGCACCTGAAACACCTGAAGCAAAACTGAATCGCGCATTAGAGCTGATTGGCGGCTCTATCGACCCTGAGATTGCCGAATCATACTCCTCCTTAGAAGAGCGCATTCTGGCACAGGCACTTGAAAACGTCGAACTGGCTGAGCGACGTCTGCGTGAAATCCAAAAGCTGGTTGATGACCTCACCGAAGTTCCGGTCTAACGCAACAATGTACGGCAATTCTCGCGGTTGTCCGGTTTTCTACAGCCGATTATGCTGAAGAACCAATTCGTAGATGCCGATTTATCGCGCGCATCGCCGATTTATCGGGCTTCAGGGGCCTTCACGATATCCAGATATCCTCCCTTCACAATTGAAAACACATAATCTAACTCCTCTTGGATAAATTCTCAATTTCATCGTACAATTAATATATGTCCGCATTACTATCCTTACGCTCTTACCTGTATCGGTACAGAGCCGCCACGATTGGCGGTTTTTTATTTCTCATATGTGCCAACATCACTGCACTTTTCCTGCCCTACCTGATAAGTTTAGCGATTGACAGTCTCCAGGCAGGTGGCAACGGAAGCATACTGGTTCGGTATGCAATATTGATCATTATTGCAGGCGCTGTGCAGGCAGTACTGGCATTTTTCGGACGCTATTTCCAGGCAAAAGCGTCACGTCAAATAGAATATGAGCTTCGCACCGATCTCTTCAAGCATTTTGAGAAGCTTGAATTGGATTATTTCCAGCACCATAAGGTGGGTGACCTTGTTGCTCGCGCTACCAATGATCTGACTGCCATCCGCAGTATGCTCGGACCAGGCATCAGCAACCTCATGAACACAATAGTAGCATTTACTGTTACTATCACTTTTATGCTTACCATTGACATCCAACTCACGTTATACGCTGCAATAATTCTCCCCATGATTACAGTGGTCTTTATCGTAGTGGGCCGCCAGATCGAACACCGTTATAAAGCTGTCCAGGATCAATTTGGCGAAGTATCTGCGCACGCTCAAGAAAATTTATCCGGCATTCGCATAATCAAAGCCTACAGACAAGAAGATCACGAGCTGGAAGCATTTCGAGCAGCTAATCACAAATATATGATGCTCAGCATAAGCTACGCCAGGATTTACGCAATACTTTGGCCTGCTATGTTCTTCCTTGCAGGCATTGCCTCCGTGATACTCCTTTGGCGTGGAGGGCTAGATGTCATACATGGTCGTATATCACTCGGCCAGCTTGTACAATTTATGGGCTATCTGGCGCAACTTACATGGCCAATGATAGCATTCGGCTGGGTTGTGAACCTGTTCCAACAAGGCTCAGCCTCTATGATACGTATCAATGAAGTAATGCAGCACGCACCCACGATTGCTGATCCTATCAAAATGAGTGAAAGATCAACCAAACTCATCCTCAAAGGAAAAGTTGAGTTCCATCATGTGACATTCTCCTACGGTGAGCATGAAGTTTTACATGACATCAATCTCAAAGTTGATGCAGGATCTTCATTAGCAATTGTAGGACCAACTGGAAGTGGGAAATCCACGCTGGTCAATCTGGTTCCACGGCTCTTTGATGTCGATCAAGGACAGTTAGTCATCGATGATATCGATGTGCATGAAATTCCACTTGCTTCTCTACGCCACCAGATTGGGTTTGTACCTCAAGAAACTTTTTTATTCTCCATCCCACTATCAGAAAACATTGGTTTCGGCGTGCCGTCGTTGAGCGAACAACGTATGCAGGAAGTGATGGAGTCTGCTCAACTTGCAAAGGATGTTGATGATTTCCCACACGGTACTGCTACTATGATCGGTGAGCGAGGGGTCACTTTATCGGGAGGTCAGAAGCAACGCACGGCTCTAGCCAGAGCAATTGCCAAAGATCCCTCTATCCTGATTCTCGACGACGCAATGTCAAGTGTCGATACCCATACTGAGGCTGAAATATTAGGGCACCTGCGTAATGTGATGCAGGGACGTACAACGATTGTAATTTCGCACCGCTGCTCAACGGTGAAAAATCTCGACTATATCATCGTTCTCGACGAAGGACGTATCGTCGAAGAAGGTAATCACGAACAGCTTTTACAAAAACACGGTCTATACGCCGAAATGTATCGGCGGCAATTGATTGGCGAAGAACTAGAGGAAACAGAAAATGGCGACCTTTTTTCAGGAAGATGAAATACTTGGGAAGGCTTACGATGCACGTATCATGCGCCGTTTGCTGACCTATGTGCGTCCTTATCTGCGCTTAAGCATTGTCGCCCTGGTATTTCTCATTCTCCTTTCGCTCGTTGATCTCGTTGGTCCTGCCTTAATTGGGTATGGCATAGACCACTATATTGCCCCTACTACTCAAACGTTAAGCGAAACTCAGCGCAGTATAGGCTTACTGGAAGTTTCAACTATCTATTTGTTTGTTCTCATCATAGGGTTGATACTACGTTATCTACATGTTCTCTTTCTCAGTATCATTGGTCAGCGCATTATGTTTGATATGCGCTCGCAGATGTTCGATCACCTGCAACGTCTATCTCTTTCATATTTTGATCACAATCCTGTAGGACGATTAATGACTCGCCTCACAAATGATGTTGATGCGCTGAATGAAATGTTCACTTCTGGGGCTATCTCAATCCTGGGAGA
Organism: Ktedonobacteraceae bacterium; assembly: GCA_035568795.1. Lineage (GTDB taxonomy): Bacteria > Chloroflexota > Ktedonobacteria > Ktedonobacterales > Ktedonobacteraceae > DATMNR01. The sequence goes on along the minus strand of DATMNR010000107.1, from coordinate 3,794 downwards.
TGTGCTTACTATCCTCGGTATAACTATCTTGTTGCTGGTCATCAACTGGCAACTGGCGTTGGTAACGTTCGTTGTGTTACCACCGCTCTTCTGGATTGCTTCGTACTTCCGTGTTGCCATGCGCGATAACTTTCGCGCCATCCGTGTGCGCCTCGCTCGTATCAATGCATATATAGCAGAGAATATTGGGGGGATGTACATTGTGCAGTTGTTTAACCGCGAGCAGCGTAACTTCGAGCAATTTGACGAGCTGAACCGCGATTATCTCCATCAGTCAATACGTTCTCTTCTCTATTTCATCTCGTTCAGCTCGATAACAAACTTCCTGAGTGCAGTTGCTATAGCCTTGATTATCTGGTATGGAGGCGGTCGCGTCCTTGTGGGTGCGTTGACAATAGGAGCGCTAGTTGCTTACCTGCAATATGTGGATCGCTTCTTCTTGCCGGTACGTGACCTTGCTGAAAAGTACAACATTCTGCAATCGGCAATGGCAAGTTCCGAACGCATCTTCAAAGTGCTTGACGAGTCTGCGACCATACAGGACCCTTCTGTGCCAGTAGAATTTGGCAATGTACAGGGAGAGATTGAGTTCAAAGATGTTTGGTTTGCCTACAACCCGGGTGACTGGGTATTAAAAGGCATCTCATTCAATATTCGTGCTGGAGAACGAGTCGCTTTCGTCGGAGCAACCGGCGCAGGTAAAACTTCACTGATTAGCCTGATATCGCGTTTTTATGATATACAGAAAGGTGAAATCCTGGTCGATAGTATCGATGTGCGCAACGTACGCCAGAAAGACCTTCGCAAACACGTTGGAGCAGTATTGCAGGATCCTTTCATATTTTCGGGCACTGTTGCCAGTAACATACGCTTGCACGAGGAGCTTATTAGCGATGAAAAGATACATAAAGCCGCAGAGTATGTAAACGCTGCACATTTCATCGAACAATTGCCTGAAAAATACAATCAGGAAGTGCGCGAACGCGGCGCAGGGCTTTCAGTCGGACAAAAACAATTGCTCGCCTTTGCCAGAGCTATCGCCTTCAACCCCGAAATCCTGCTCATTTTGGACGAAGCCACTTCTAGTGTTGACACCGAAACCGAAGTGCTTATCGAGGATGCTCTCAACAAACTCATGCTCAATCGCACCTCTATCATCATCGCCCACCGCCTTTCGACTATCCGCAACGTCGACCGCATCATCGTTATGCACAAAGGACGTATCGTTGAACAGGGAACCCACGAACAATTACTTGACCAGCAAGGCGTTTATAGGAGACTATACGATTTTCAGTATGCACAATAGTTGTCATCGCTGCAACTGGCCAGCATTTGGCCATCCGGGTTACTATTGAGCAATTGGATCTCACCCTGAAGCTCCCTTGGCACTCTTAGGCTCTTCCTGCGCTGCATACCCATCGCTGTTGCCATAAATCATCCACCAAACAAAACAGTTCGAGAATGCTCATTTTCGGAAACTCCTGGTGAAAACACAGCTTTTCTTCTGTGATCTATCTTTCCAGGAATGGTTCCTTATCCCGATCCCGAACTCACGTTAAATAGCCCTGTTATCAGACCATGTGATTTTCTGCTGACACAAAGTCTCATGCTATAATTAGGAGCAGGATAAGAAAAGCGAAAAAAATGATCAGGAGGTAACAACATGAGTGAAGGTTTCTTCTCGCGAGGGTTCCGTGGTCGTCGTCAGAAGAGCGACACGAGCGCAAGAATTCCGCCTGGACAATATCTCGAGCGTGGCTTTCCTGTGCTCTCGGCAGGGCCGACGCCGCATACACCTCTAGCAACTTGGGATTTCTCCATTGTAGGGGAGGTCGATCACCCGCAACGCTGGACCTGGGACGAATTTCATGCTTTGCCTCGCGAGACTGTGACTAGGGACATCCACTGTGTGACCAAGTGGTCGAAACTGGACACCCACTGGGAAGGTGTCTCCCTAGATACACTGCTCTCGCAGACCCAATCCGATGCCAGCTACATCATTGCTTTCAGCGATGGTGGCTACACCACCAACCTCCCGCTGGAAGAGGTGCGAGGTGGCAAGGCATGGGTGGTTGATACCTATGAGGGGCAGTCACTGGCACCCCAACATGGCGGTCCTGTTCGCTTACTGGTTCCCCACCTCTACTTCTGGAAGAGCGCCAAATGGGTCCGGGGTATACGCCTGGTCGATCAAGATGAACCGGGCTTTTGGGAGTCGCTTGGCTACAACAATCACGGAGATCCATGGAAAGAAGAACGCTACCAGGGCGACTGAGCGAGGAGGTTGGTTAGCGTGAGCAAAGAGCATCAACGCAGCGGAAATAACCCGATTCCTGGATCTCGACGCAAGCCAGTACCCATCGCTATGGCTACGGGACCTGCTGAATACACTGCTGGGCAACAAGAGATGCCAGTGATGCTGACGAGCCTGGCAGACATGGTGCACTGGGCACAGAATTGGGCACGCTCCCGCTCTATCTGGCCGCTTGGCTATGGCCTGGCTTGCTGCGCAATCGAGTTGATTGCATCCGCTTCTGCACCGCAGTATGATCTTTCCCGCTTTGGTTCCGAAGTGTTCCGTTCCAGTCCACGCCAGGCCGATCTGATGGTGGTCGCCGGCACTGTGTCGATCAAAATGGGACCTCGTCTCCGCCTCCTGTGGGAGCAGATGCCTGAGCCAAAGTGGGTGCTGAGTATGGGTCAGTGTGCCAATTCTGGAGGGGAATTCTATGATAGTTATTATACGGTGCAGGGCGTAGACACGATTGTCCCAGTCGATGTGTATGTGCCTGGCTGCCCTCCTCGTCCCGAGGCCTTGATTGAGGGCATTCTCAAACTGCGCGAGAAAATTGAAAAACAAGGTTTGAGACTGCGAGATGAGGAGAAAAGGTAGTAGATGTAAGGTACAACATGCTTCTAAAAGAGAGCTTCAACTTTATTCAGATATTTGCATCCCAATAATTGGGATAAAAAATACCGCGCAAAACGAGCGCTATGTGAGCGGTATTTTCGACTTATAGAAGAACATAGACTATATATGAATGCAATGATAATTGGAGCTGAATGTGATCCGACATCATGCTAGTCTCTGTTTCTACCATAGACTTTGACACTTAATGCGTGTTGACAGGTTGATAGACAACATAATCCCCAAAGACAAACCTTTGGTAGCTCCCTGGTGTAAGCGCAGCTCGCTTAACAATAGCAGGAACCTCTCCAGATTGAATTGGAAAGACATATGCCGAATTACGATCGGATTCTACGATCTTTATATAAGGGGCATAACGACTGTAGCGAGGCTGAACCTTCAATTGCTCGTTAACATTAGCGCAAATGATTTGCTCTTTACTCAGGAAGGCAATACTATCACATGTCCAATAATCGGTATAAATGTGGGTAGCTTTGATACGCAAGAGACCATTTATCAGCACATCCTGTTGCCGGTTATTAGCCCGCACAGTAGGTATTTCTAGGAAAGCATTCATCGTACCTACTAGCAATACAATGCCCATGACCAATAGTATCCCTCGTCCCAGGGCAAATTTGAATGACTTAATAGTGAACCAGTTACGTCTACCCGGATGATCGTCGTTTCTAGCATCTGTACTCGTAGATACTTTGTTAGACGATAGACCCATCAAAGGTGCGATCAACGCTGGTGTAGAAATTAATAAACCAACTAAATAGCGTGAATTACTGGGAAACGCCGCTGAAGCTGGACTCAAAATAAAGAGTAGCAAGATCAGGCCGCCTGAGCATAAAAGCATCAAGCGAGCAAATTGAAGTTTTATTGT
>DATMNR010000106.1:0-3370 GCA_035568795.1 Ktedonobacteraceae bacterium | reverse complement strand
GGTTCACCGCTATTAATACGTCCCTCAGGGCCAGCATCTGCAAAAATATGTACATGGCAGTCAATCAGTCCCGGCAGCAATGTCATACCGTGCAAAGTATAGATCTCCACATCCTGATGCTCAAATGAAAGACTGCCGCTTCTTCCTAAGGCGCTTATTCGCCACTCGCTGATCATGACATCCATATTTGCCTGAGGTTCTCTTCCACTCCCATCAATAAGAGTGACATCCTGGAGTAATATCGATTTCATCCTGCGCTACCTCTCATTTTTCTTCTCACTCTTTAAACTTCATCTCACCTGCCCGTACAGAAACCTTGAGACGGTTTTCGATCGGGGCCAGTGGACAAACCCATCTATCATTATATGCGCATGACGGGTTATAGGCATAATTGAAGTCTAGCAAGATACGTTCGTTTCCTGATGCACCTGGAACTGGCAGGAAATCGCTGCCCTTTATCGTGTCAAAGAGGTAACGCCCACCCCCATAGCTTTCGGCAGGGCTGGTTGTATCTCGGAACGGCAAGAACAGCCCGCCTCCATAGATATTTAACCAGTAAAGCGAGAGCGCCACTTTTACACCTTCGAGCGTGAAATGCAGTCGACCTACCGTTGTCATAGTCATCGTTTCTTCGGCATTCATGGCAACATCTAACAATTGTGGCTCAACATCTCTCTCAATATCAGCCTCTACACACATCGCGGGGTTATAGGGAAAATAGCGCAGGCCCTCAAATTTCTGCTTCTGCTCTTGATCTAATGCGGATTGTGAATGTTTCGCGAATAGCTCATTTCTGGACTCTCGAAAACGCTGCAAAACTGATGCAGCATCTTCCTCGTTAAGTGTAGCTTGTCTACGTGTGCGATACATTTCCGCAACACGAGTACGATAATCATAGAGGTCCAGGTAATCTGACATAGTGATACTCCTGAAGCATACAATACAGGAGAGGTTTCAGGGTCCTTGCAAGCGCTCTGAAACCTCTCCTGTATTGTAATTACCTTTTTAGCTCTCCAGCTGAGCATTAACGGTGATTGCTACATTGTTTCGAAGTGCGTTAGAAACAGGACAGCCTTGTCCAGCGGCCTGGGCTGCTTTTTCAAAACCGGCCTGATCCAATCCTGGAACCTTTCCACGCACATCAAGTACCATGGTCGACACTTTAAATCCACCTTCAACTTGCTCAAATGTGCAGGTTGCATTGACATGTAGACTCTCGGCGGTTGTACCGGCCTGTGCCAGCCCGTGTGAGAAAGCCATTGCAAAACATGAGGCATGGGCAGCAGCGAGCAGTTCTTCAGGACTGGTCTTCCCATTTGAACGCTCAGTACGCGATGCCCAGGTTACCGGTAGATTCTGTAGTGCGCCACTACCAACGCTAACTATCGTTCCACTACCCTGCATCAAACTGCCATGCCACTCGACTTCTGCTCGTCGCTCTGCTTTTAACATTGATTCAAACCCTCCATATAGTTACGATTGTAATAAAATACTTCCTATGCGGGAAGATGCACTTAGAATGAGCACAGAAGAAGTATATCACCGTAATAGAAAAGCAACCAAGCTAATGTATTTTGTAACTATTCATCATCCTGAGCAGACCCTTGTCATGCTTCGTTTCACTCAGCATGACACTTATTCTCCTGATAGCTGTACCTCTTGATGTAGAATGTTATTCTTGAGTTACACACAAAAGGAGGTATCAAAATGCAGAATTATAATCCAGATGAACTGCCAGCAAAAATATCTGCTTCTATCCAACCTATACGGCTAGCCTATGGTCCTGAACAGCTACAATTTGGGGATCTCTATTTACCAAATCGACCAGGTTCGCACCCAGTAGTTATCCTAATTCATGGCGGTTATTGGCGCGCGCGTTACGGACTTGACCTCATGAACGACCTTGCCGAAGATCTGGCAAGACGTGGTTATGCTGCCTGGAATATTGAGTACCGGCGGGTTGGAAACCCTGGCGGAGGTTGGCCTGGAACATTCCTGGATGTAGCTCTTGCCACTGATTATTTACGCAAACTCGCATCAACCTACAAGTTAGACTTGACAAAGGTTGTACCTATCGGGCATTCTGCGGGTGGTCACCTGGCATTCTGGCTTGCTGCCCGTCCACGTATTCCCTTTTTCGTTCAGAACAGTCCACTCGCTGGTTCACAACTACCAGGCGAAAACGAAGAAACTACTACTCCGCTTGCCCTGGCCGGGACAATCAGTCTTGCAGGTGTGGTTGATCTGGAAATGGCATGGCGACTACATTTGAGTAATGACGCCGTTGTTGAACTCCTTGGAGGAACTATTGACAGTGTACCCGAACGCTACACAGTTGCCTCACCTGCCGCTATGCTACCCCTGGGAGTTCCACAAGTGCTCATCCACGGCACAAATGATGACAGCGTACCTATCGAGGTCAGCCAAACATATGTTAATACAGCCAGATCAGTAAACGACCCGATAACATACCTTGAACTCGATGGAGTCGATCACTTCGACGTCATCGACCCGCATTCCAGTGCCTGGGCTATGATTATCAATGAATTGCAGAAGCTTGTAAACTAATTGAAAGGACCAATTAGCAATGTCAGCAAACTCCAGCACAGAACAGAAAACGACCAAACAACAAACAAAAAAATAACCGCCTATGATTTAGTCATAGGGATACTGGCCATTTTCTCCCTCGTTATTCTGATAATACCACTCATCGTACAATTGCCCCGGTCAACAGTAGATTTGTTAGACGGTGTAGAAAATGCTCTTTGCGTTATTTTTCTCGCTGATTTCTTACGGAGTCTTCGTCGGGCACCAAATAAATGGGCATATTTTCTCAAGGGTGGCGGATGGCTAGATTTGCTTGGCAGTATTCCTTTTACCAAATTTGCAATCTTTCGCTTTGCGAATCTATTCCGAATCGTACGTGTGATGCGGACATTAAAAGGCAACGACTTTAGAAAAATGCTGACAGATCAGCTTGCTCAAAGCACACTCCTCTTTACCTTTGTAATTGCTTTCGTGCTTATTTTCACGATTGCCTTCTTTGTTCTTAAAGCTGAGCAGGGTAATCCTCATGCAAATACCACCACCTATACAAATGCCGTCTGGTGGGCTTTCGTCACTATCACAACCGTCGGCTACGGTGATTACTATCCCGTGACAAACCTCGGACGTATCTTTGCAATCGTTCTGATGTTTGCTGGTCTTGGTATTATCGGTGTTTTATCAAGCTATCTCGCATCAACGTTTGTTTCCCTCCAAAGAAGGCGAGATACGCAAACAGACGAGGGGAATGGGAACGGCGAGAACAAGGACGAGAGTGAGGAAAGTCAAAGCATTGATGAGGGATGAAACAAGCAGCCTGAAAGCT
>DATMNR010000105.1:0-5803 GCA_035568795.1 Ktedonobacteraceae bacterium | reverse complement strand
TTTCGATTACCTCTTTACGCAATTGGCGTACTCTTTGGCATATGTGTGATTGTTGGTGGAATTCTGGTTCATATTGCGGAGTCACGTAATACCGCCCTGTTAAAAACTGACGCGGGGAATGTACCACAAAAGGCAATTACGGCGATTAACGAAGTAAAATAGGTTTTTACTATTTCTATTTATTGTTGATTTTCTATTAATTATCGAAAATACCGTACAGATACCGCGCAAAATGCACGGTATTTTTTGGCGGAAAAATCTTTTTGCGAATCTGGTTTTTGGGGTGTAAAAGGATTTTGCAACGACTTTTATTATCAGCAGGGTTCCACCAACTATCGAGTGCTTCATGGGAAAGGTACACGATGAACCTGGACTATGCGAGCGCCCGCCAATGAGTGCGCACCCGGCCATGCGTCGTGTAGGGCAGCAGGACAGCGCAAGCGCCCCATGTATTGGTTGAATACCCGGCCATGCGTCGTATAGGGCAGCAGGACAGCGCAAGCGCCCCCACACCACATCCCTGCAGCCCCTGTCCCTACAGATCGGGGATATTACCTGGGCCGATAAATCGGCCCCTACGGCTGGGCGAGGGGTGCCACTACATTTGGTCAGTCGGAGAAAGATGACGGACTACAATGGCTTTCTAAGAGGTCGTTTGCTCATGAGGCCTGTGTTACATGTTACAATATAGCTGATAACTGTCTCATTGATTGGACCAGAAGGAGGTCGCTTTGGATTTTTCGCTCACTGAAGAACAGAAAATGATTCAGCAAACGGTACGGCAATTTGTTGAACGCGAACTGATGCCCCTGGAAAACGATGTATTGCAGAATGAAGGAAAGTATCCAAATGGTATTGAGCCATCGGCTTATGGTTCTCTCCAGAGGAAAGCGAAGGAAATGGGCTTCTGGGGCATCAATACTCCAGAGGAATATGGCGGTGCAAATCTGGGCGCTGTGATGAGTGCGCTGATATTCATGGAGCTGGGGAAAACGCTTGTGCCTTTTATGTTTGCCGGCAGCGCCGATAATATCCTTTATTACGGCAACGAACGGCAGAAGGAGGAGTATCTTATTCCTACCATAGAAGGGGAGCGTAAGTCGTGTTTCGCGCTGACTGAGCCGGGAGCAGGGTCTGATCCGTCCGCTATTCGCACGACGGCTGTCAAGGACGGTAACCACTGGGTCATCAATGGGCAGAAAGTATTTATTACGGGTGGCAATGAAGCTGATTTTACGATGGTTTTCGCTGTCACTGATCGCACAAAACCACCACAGAATGGTGGGGTGACGTGCTTCCTGGTGGATCGCGAGATGGGTTGGACTTCGCGCCCGGTGCCGACGATGGGCGGGTGGTCTCCCGCGGAACTGTTCTTTGAGAATGTGCGAGTGCCAGAAGATCACATTCTAGGAGAGGTCGGAAAAGGCTTTTCGCTGGGTATGCAGTGGATCGGTCAGGGACGGTGGATGATTGCTTCACGCTGCGTGGGCACTGCAGAACGCCTGTTGCAAATGGCGGTAGATTACTCTAAGGAGCGTGTGACTTTCGGGCAGCCGATCGCTGATCGCCAGGCGATTCAGTGGATGATTGCTGATTCTGCTGTTGAGATTCAGGCGACAAAGTGGCTGGCGATGCATGCCGCCTGGAAGGTTGACCAGGGGTTGGATAACAGGCACGAGGCCAGTATGGCGAAGCTTTATGGTTCAAATATGGCGAATCGCGTGGTTGACCGTGTGATGCAGATTCACGGCGGTATGGGTTATACACGCGAGATGCCTATTGAACGCTGGTACCGAGATCTGCGTGTGACAAGGATTTACGAGGGTACTGACGAGATTCAGCATTTTATTATTGCAAGGGATTTGTTGAAGGGGTATGTGAAGATTGGCAGGTGGGAGTAGGAGTTTGCTGCGGAGTCGCTTCATATTAAAGGGTGGTGCCTGATGAGAAAAAGTGCTACTTTAGTTAGACAAGAACCGCTTTTTACAGTGCGAGGAGATAGACCGCTATCGGATTATCCGCGCCTATACAGGGCTGAGACTCTCGATATCTCTCTTCACCTTTCACGCACCAGTAGTGGAAGCTATTTGCTACTCGGTATACTTACCAGCAGGAATGCAGACGAGAATAGCGAGGCTTTTGAGGGAATGGACGTAGATCTCTACGCTGCTCCTGGACCGCTTTGGATACAAGGTGATACATGGGTAGGAAAACCACTGCTGAGTACAAGAATTGACGATCTTGGACACATCGTCTTCAGCGATGTGTCAGAGGGTGAATTCGTTATGGTTCTTTATCTACCCGCATTTGAAGTGATCGTCGAGGGACTCACTATCCCCTAAGCGAATCCAATTTTATCGTCTGTTGTTTCTTTGCTAGCCAGTAGAACCAAGTTGTCTTGCTCTTGCGTAGGCTTGTTGCGCTTCTCTTTTCTTCCCAAGTCGCTCAAGTGTATTGCCTTTGTTGTTGTAGGCAACAGCCTGTTTCGCCAGCTCGCTTTGCGCTTGCTGCTGGGTGGCCAGCCAGCCTGGATCGTTGGGCACAAGGCGCAAAGCTTCTCTGGCTCGTTTCTGTACCTTCACCCATTGCCCCTGCTTGGCAAGGAGCGCAGTGTAGTCACTAAGCAGTGTTCAGGCGCAGTTCCCGGTCGCCCACCAGGGCCAGCGCGGCCTCCAGGGCCTCCTGGGCATGCTGCTCTTCCCCCTCTTCCAAGAAAGCCAATCCCTGCAAGCGGTAGACCTGGGCTGAGGTGCCCCCAGGCATATGCTTGACGAGATAGTCAGCTTTGCGGATCACGTCGGGCCAGTCGTGGGCCGCAAACGCCGCTTGCAAGTGACTCATCAACGAGGCTACCGGATCGCCAAGGGAACTGCCCTGCTCCCTCGGCTCAACGGGAGGGACTGCTGGAAGGCCCAGCGTGAGGAGGACCTCGCCAAGGGCCTGCTCGTACTTTTTGGGAGCGAGGAAGGAAATGATCTGTAGGATTTCCAAGTCGGCGCGGATGCTACAGGAACGATAGAGCACAGGCAAGATTTTTTTACGCTTAAAGATTGCCATGGTGATTTCACGGCCCACCCAAAGAGTTCATGGCATCGGGGGAGAGCACGACGATGAAAACATCGTGGGCGGTCAGTTCCTCGACGATCTTTTCCCACCAGGTCTCTCCACCATGCAGCCCACCCAGCACATCATACCAGACGGCGCTTTCATCTTTGAGCGCGCGGCGGAGATCCTGGGCGAACCTGGTACCAAAGTCATTGTCCAGGTGGCTATGACTCACAAAGATGCGGTGGCTCTGTGCGGTCATCTCTGGTGTCTCCTCAGCAAAGTAGTCTGATCACCTATAGGGTAGACTCATTGTAGAGCAAGGATGTGGGTGCGTCAAGTGCGCACCGTAAAATTCTCAATTGCATATGTTAGAAAGAATGGGTACTATTACTAAAAGTAAACTATGCAGTTTTACCTAACGTTGCAAATTCATTGACGATAGGAATATAAATTGATGTAACTGAATCAGCCTTGGGAAGCGATTACATATATGGATAAGCAAGCAATTGCGACATGGTATGACGAATCCAGTCCTTTGTATCGATATTTCTGGTACTCAAACTCAGGCAGTTTTGCACTTCACTATGGTTTTTGGGATAATAAGACTAAACACATTGGGGATGCACTTCAAAATACGAATAAAGTTATGGCTGAGCAAGCAAATATTACCCAAAATGATCGGGTTCTAGATGCGGGGTGTGGTATTGGAGGAAGCGTGTTATGGCTCGCAAAATATAAGAAAGCAGACGTTGTAGGAATCAGTATTAGTGAAAAACAAATAGAAAAGGCAAAAACATTAGCAAAACAGGCAAAGGTTGATCATCTGGTATTATTTTCTGTAACTGACTACTTACAAACAGGCTTCCCAAAAGAATCATTTGATGTTGTATGGGCTATAGAAAGTGTTTGTCATGCAGACAAGAAGGAAGATTTTTTAAAAGAAGCATTTAGAGTATTAAAAAAAGGTGGAAGAATAATTATTGCAGACGGATTTATTAGAAGAGAGCCAAAAACACAGAGAGAGAAACAGTTAGTTGCAGATTTTTATAAAGGAATGTTGCTTCCTAATTTATATACCTTTGATCAGTTTGAAGATGCTATGAAAGAATCGGGATTTAAGCATGTTACCGTGTTTGATAAAACACATGAAGTTTTGCCATCAGTAAAAAGATTTTACCTCATCTGCCGATTTATGTATCCTCTCATTGTCATTGCAGCGGTTCTTCATATAGTACCTTACATTTTTATTGCTGGATGCAAAGCCGGAATTGTACAATATGAAGCAGTGCAAGCGGGAGTTGGGGGGTATGGCATTATGTACGGTGAAAGGTAGGTGCAGCAGTTTCCGAATTTGAGCTAACGAGGGAACCATGAACAAGCTCAGTACCAGGAGGAATATCGGCGTTATTCGCTCCATTGTTAACCATGATACCAACGGCTTCTTGTTGCTTACCATCGGCCTCAACATTCACGAGGAGACGTTTATTAGTTTCTTGTAGGGATAAGTTGCTTATCCATTCTGCATTTTCCAGGTTATACTCAGTCAACTGGATCTGATCCTCTCCAATACCGATCTGCTTGAGTTTAACTATAGCTTGTTCTGCGTTAGAGCGTTCCCTAAAACGCCAACTACATGCGAATAATCAACTGTATTCATATGTAACCCCTTTCTCATTTGAAGATAGTTTTACAGCATGTATCTCTGCCTGAGTTTTCCGCCACCTGCTCAATGACCCTGGTAGTTACACGTATTCGCGATAAAAAAGTTGACAACAACGATGTCCAGCATTTCATTATTGCGAGGGATTTGCTGAAGGGGTATGTGAAGATTGGCAGGTGGGAGTAACATTTTCTGTTCGGTGATGTAAACCAATAACAGCCATTGTAAATGGAATTGGCTGTCAGGCAATAAGAGAAATCGCCCCAAGTCTCATGTTACCCAGCAAGAGACTTGGGGTTTTAGAACTTCTTGCCTCAAACCCTGATAGGGAGGGGATTTTACCAGGCAGGTGCCCAGATGCCGAATTCGTTGCCGTCAGGGTCGGTGAACTGCGCCCATTTGCCCCAAGGTTCAGTGCTCAGTTCTTGGGAAAGCGTGACCCCACGCGCTTTGAGCGTCTTACATGTTTCTTCTATATTGTCGGTATGCAAGACGTAGCCAGTGAAGCCCGTTTTGTCGCCGCCACTCTGGCCGCGCAGGCCAAGCATGATGTGGGTCTGTGCTCCGGGAGGAGCTACTTCGAGCCAGCGCTCGGTTTCGCTCATGGGCTGGTCATCGATCTTCTCAAAGCCGAGCGTGTTGATATAGAAGTCGAGGGCTTTGTCCTGGTCACTGACACCTACATTGATGGTGCCGATTTTGGTGAACATAGATACCTCCTTTTTGTTGATCACTCCATGTTCAATGATAGCTCATTTCGAACAAAAATTCAAGTGTATACAGACTGACATCCACTCATCATTTTTCTTGCAGGCCTGCGACCTGCGTTGAGGAAGAAGTTGGGGCACAGCCCCAAACCTCAGGTGAAGGGCTGCAGCCCTTCACAATCCCGCTTCTTTAATGCCATGTCCCATGCTGTAAAGCAGCAACGACTGAATTTCTACCTTCATATGTCTGCCCTTGAATGGGGAATCGTGCAGGATAATCTGCTATAATACTATCGTTGTTATTTTTGTAGCACTTCCGCGAACTCGCTGATATTGTTTGCCATACTTTTGCGGCATACGGGTTCCTCCGGCCATCGTCTCGCATGTC
>DATMNR010000104.1:0-3902 GCA_035568795.1 Ktedonobacteraceae bacterium | reverse complement strand
CTGTTCGCAATGTCGTATGTTAGCTGTATGCATTGCCTGGGTAGGGATATGAAGGTGTTGCGCTATTTCGATCAGCGCTTCAGCAAATGATTTACTCCCTTGCAACGAAATACCAATCGTTCCTCCGTGGAATTTGTCTCGATTCTGTTTCACAGCTTCGATCGCCAGCGCGCTCTTTCCAATTCCTGCTGGACCTGTCAAGGCAATGTGATGCACGCCCGGCCGCAATAGATGTTGACTCTTCATCTCATGTCGCTGCTCTTCATTGATGGCAGCTTGCGTGAGAAGATCACTCAAGTCTTGTAATTCTCGCTCACGTCCCACAAAGCTTTGGGAATCGCCGAGATGTGCTAATGAAGTCTCCTGTTCATCAAGCTCATCGCGAACTGATAAAAATGCAACAGGTCCCTCTTGACCCTCGATCACATGGCGGTAAAGAACCGGTATAAACCAGCTATGATGCTTGAACATCGGTAGCATAGCTTGCCTTGCTCGGGACAACGCCTCCTCTAAGGTTCGCCCATTGGCCAATGCTTCGTAAAAGTGCAACATAAACGTCGGACTGAGCTTATCTTCGATTGAGAATGGCATAGCAATCACAGCAGGCACTTGCGATACTACTAATGCTGTTGCGAGTGTAGCATCAATTGCGGCCTGCCTTTGCCGGTGACTTCTGGTCCTGATCTCTTTTGTAAGCGTTGCCGTTTCACAAGCAGCAAATACCGCCAATCGCACATCGCTACTGACTAATAACTCACGTAAGGTTTCTGTATCAATTAACCTGCTAAGCCCTTCATTATCGCAGAAACACAAATATGTCTGGGGTTCCACACCACGTAGTGAAGCGCCACACTCTTTACAAAAACGCCCATTGATGTCATTGAGTTCGTCACAATCATCTGCAGGACATTGTCGCCTAAAGGCTCCGTGCCCGTCGAAATGAATGGCATAGCAGGGATATGCAATATCTCTTTCGTCAAAAGCCCCTACACCTCCAAGCGAATTCAAATAGCGTACAAGCTCATCAAAAGTCGGTGGCTCTAGTCGATCCAATATTAATCGGTTATCTTCTCTCAAGCTTGAGAGACCTTGCTCCAATGCTTCATAGCTATTTTCAATTTCTAATGGGGGGCAATCAACCGGTGATGCGCCAATATAGAGTATCCGTAGTGGTGGATGAACTGGCAATTTACTTCCTGATGGCATATCAGGACGCACAAGAGCACGAGTCAGCGTGAAGACACCCGAAGCGAGAAGAAAATATTCACCATTATGCATTAGCTCCCATGGATAACGCACAAACTCATGGCATTCCGGTGTAAAACTGAGTGTGAGAGCGACAGATCCACGTCGACCCAAAGCTCCTTGAATTACACCACGTAACACAGCTCTGATCGATTGTTCTGAGGATTCACGCCGATCTGTGTTATAAGTTACAGGTCCAAAAAGCGATTGATAAAGGTGTTGCCCAATGTCGCGTAATTCCCGATCATCGCTCTCGAAGGTGTTGAGTTTTTTCAGGAGATTATTTAGTTGTCTGGGCTGGTATGGAGGAACAAAGCTACCACTAATGACGCGCCCTGATCTGCTCTCTTTTGCTTGTAATTCGAAAGAGCCATCCTCACTTCTACAAAACAGCAGGTTCAGTGTCTCTCCCATAAGTCAGGGCCTCTCACATTCTGTGATTACATTTGTTTCATCGGAAGGGAGATATAGCTAATCGCCCGCATGATTCGTAGTACAAGGGATACTATACGCACTACGGGCAGTACGCTCTCGTTTCAGTATAACATACTACCTGGGTTTTATGGTCAGGTATACTTCGAGCAGATTGTTCGAAGAAGCCCATGTTATTCGCCCCAATACAATTCGACTTTCCCAAAACGTACTTTATCACCCACCTTTACCCCTGCTTCCTCAAGAGCTTTTGTAACTCCCATCTTGGAAAGTGTCACTTGCAATCGATCCATACCCTCATCACTATCCAATTTGGTCATATTTACAGCGCGCTCGACTCGTTTGCCTTTCACCATATAGACGCCTTTCTCCCTTGTTATTGAAAAAGCGTCCTCCGGCTGAGGTCGAAGCACAGGTCCTTCGGCGTTTACGATTTCCTGGGCTGCTTTGAGCAGTATCTCTTCTTGTTGAATTTCCTCGAGCTTTTTGGCAGCAAACTGCATAAGCTCTTCAGTACCTTGATGCGCAACAGCAGAGATCGCGAAAACGGGATATCCCGCAGCTTCAGCCTCTGCTTTAAGTGCAGGCCAGCGTTCTTGCGCTTCCGGTAAGTCCATTTTGTTCATAACGACGATCTGAGGGCGCGTCGCCAGGTGTTCATCGTATTCTCGCAGCTCCTGGTTTATAGCTATAAAATCTTGCCAGGGGTCACGCTCGATAGATGCCCCATCAAGAATGTGTAACAGCAAACGCGTACGTTGTACATGCCGCAAAAATTCATGCCCTAGACCAACACCCTGTGCTGCACCCTCGATTAATCCAGGTATATCCGCCAGCACAAAGCCAAACTCATCACCACTGGCTGGTTGCCCTACACTTACTACTCCAAGATTTGGCGAGAGGGTGGTGAAAGGATAATCGGCAATCTTTGGTTGTGCGGCAGTAACAACAGATAGGAGGGTCGATTTACCAGCATTAGGGTAACCCACAAGTCCAACATCCGCTATTAATTGCAATTCAAGTAAAAGCCAGCGCTCTTCACCTGGTTCGCCCTTTTGTGCCTCTCGCGGGGCCTGTCGAGTCGAAGTGGCAAAATGTACATTACCCAGACCACCTCGGCCTCCACGGGCTATCATGGTTCGTTGGCCATCATCCACAAGATCCGCAACCAACTCTTTTGTCTCGTCATTACGGATAACAGTACCACATGGAACGCGCAGGAAAAGGTCTTCTCCCTTGTTTCCATGCTTTTTCTGACGCGCTCCAGCTCCTCCCGAAGAGGCCTTAAAATGTTGGCGATAACGAAAATCAATGAGCGTATTTATCCTTGCATCTGCTTCCACATAGATGCTTCCTCCTCTTCCACCATCTCCACCATCGGGACCTCCATACGGCACGAACTTTTCACGTCGGAAATGAATAGAGCCATCCCCACCATCCCCAGCCTTCACAAATATTTTAGTATGATCGTAAAACATAGTTGCTCTTTCTAGCCCTTACTCAGGCTCCTCACCTCATCCCCTGGAGCTGTCCTGACCCTCGCCGCCTTGTTTTCGACTCTTTCCTTGTCGTTATTGATCGATTTGTAGAGCGGTTTGTTGTGCAAGATCGCCATCAGACCTGCTCATGCTTTGCCCTTTACACACCGACTTGAAAGACTTGCCCAGTCACAAAGATGTCCTGGTCTTATGTCGGCAAAATCTTTTTTTGTTACTTAGGATGCTCTCTATGCTACCACACATCCTAGAGAGTGTCACGCAAAAGAAGATCCTGGAGGCGCAAAAACTACTAAAAATCAAAGCGGTCGCACGGGGTGCCGAAGGGGGAAACGAACCAACATGTTTTCTGTGTGCTCTCACTGTGTTTTGTTGGGTTCCTCTTTCTTGTGGTTGTGCATCAAACGTGCCTGTGCATTCTGGTTGTGTTTCGGTGTCGCTCCATTTTTTGCTACATGGTTTTTAATGGTTGTGCTTTTTATCGTGTTGCTACATGTTCTTGCTTGGGCATTGCTACATGAGCACATGGTTTTAAACGTCGCATCTCACTGCTATGGAACTATCAGTTAGGCCTGTTGTTGTAGCTATTTCTTTGTACATGGGTATACGTGTACTGAAGTGAAACCCTACTCAAGTATCGAGAGTCAGCGCATACTCGATGTAACGACTTGCGTCCTGCATGCAGGAGGATGTATTGCAGATACTGATCACAGAGATCATCATGTTCCT
>DATMNR010000103.1:0-2783 GCA_035568795.1 Ktedonobacteraceae bacterium | reverse complement strand
CGTACTGCCAAACAATCGCTAGACTGGCTCATTTTGATGAAAGAAGAACTGGGCAACGAGTGGCTCAATAATTCACTGTTCCGTATTGGAGCCAGTAGTTTACTTTCAGACATTGAGCGGCAACTTTCGTACTTCGCCACTGGTCACTATGCAGCGGCGCATCATAACCCAATGGTTTAAGCAGGGAGGCTCAGAATGAGTGTAATGGAAATTTTCGAAACGATGGAGTACGGGCCTGCACCAGAAGCTGCTGCACCAGGGCTGGCCTGGATTAAAGAACATGAGCCCTTCGGCCTCTTCATCAATAATCAATGGGTGAAGCCAGCCAGTGGTCAGTATATAGAAAGCATCAATCCTGCGACTGGTAAGCAATTGACAAAAGTTGCTGCAGCTAATAGCGCTGACGTCGATGCCGCTGTAGCTGCTGCACGCACTGCCTTCGAGACGTGGGGCAAAACACCAGGGCATGTACGCGCACGCTATATGTATGCCATTGCTCGCCATATCCAAAAGCACTCGCGCTTGTTGGCCGTGCTGGAGTCTCTGGATAATGGTAAAACTATCCGCGAAACACGTGATATCGATATTCCACTTGTAGCTCGCCATTTCTACTATTATGCAGGTTGGGCGCAACTCATGGAATCGCAACTCCTCGACTACCAGCCAGTCGGTGTGGTTGGTCAAATCATTCCCTGGAATTTCCCTCTTTTGATGTTGGCCTGGAAGATAGCACCCGCACTTGCCATGGGCAATACTGTGGTGCTCAAACCCGCCCGTTATACCTCTCTGACTGCACTCAAGTTCGCTGAAATTATGCAAGAGATAGGTCTACCACCTGGAGTCGTCAACATCCTCACTGGTGAAGCCTCGCAAGTAGGTGAAGCATTGGTCCGGCATCCTGATGTAAATAAAATCGCCTTTACAGGCTCCACTGACGTCGGGCGCAGTATACGCCGTGCTACGGCGGGTTCGGGTAAAAAACTCTCGTTAGAACTGGGCGGCAAGTCTCCGTTCA
This sequence comes from Ktedonobacteraceae bacterium, assembly GCA_035568795.1. Classification (GTDB taxonomy): domain Bacteria; phylum Chloroflexota; class Ktedonobacteria; order Ktedonobacterales; family Ktedonobacteraceae; genus DATMNR01. The sequence goes on along the minus strand of DATMNR010000103.1, from coordinate 1,768 downwards.
TCGTATTTGATGATGCCGATCTAGACAGTGTGGTTGAGGGAGTTGTAGATGCCATCTGGTTCAATCAAGGTCAAGTATGCTGTGCCGGTTCTCGCTTGCTTGTGCAGGAGAACATCGCGAACCGCCTGGTCGAAAAGCTGCGTGTTCGCATGGAACATCTACGCATCGGTGATCCACTCGATAAAGCAGTGGATATTGGTGCGATCGTTTCGCCTGGACAACTCAAAGAGATTCAACGTCTGGTGAACCAGGGTGTCGAAGAAGGCGCTGTAATGTGGCAGCCATCATGGGCCTGTCCTACAGAAGGCTTCTTCTTCCCGCCCACCCTCTTCACAAACGTATCACCTGCGACAACCATCGCCCAGGTCGAAATCTTTGGCCCTGTGCTGGTCTCAATGACCTTTCGCACTCCAGCCGAAGCCGTTGAGCTGGCTAATAATACACGTTATGGCCTTGCAGCCAGCGTCTGGAGCGATAACATAAACCTCGCGCTGGACGTAGCTCCCAAATTGAAAGCTGGCAGTGTGTGGATCAACTGCACCAACTTATTCGACGCTTCGAGTGGTTTTGGCGGTTATCGCGAGAGCGGTTTTGGTCGTGAAGGTGGCAAAGAAGGATTGTATGAATACGTGCGCCCGAAATGGGAAACCATGGCGACTCCGCTTGAAACACTTCATATAGCCAAAGAATCTACATCCTCTAATGGATCAGGGTCTGTGGAGGATGAGGATGGAGAAAGTGCTTTCCAGGGTCTTGCGTTTGGATCTTCGGATGGCCATTTTATCTCTCTTCCCGCTATCGATAGAACTCCAAAGATGTTTATCGGTGGTAAGCAGGTGAGACCTGATTCAGGTTACAGTCGCGATATCTATGATCCTGAGGGACATTTGATCGGGCAGGTAGGTGAAGGCAATCGCAAAGATATCCGCAACGCTGTTGAAGCTGCTCACGCGGCATCTGGTTGGGCGGTTGGCACGACCCATAATCGCGCTCAAATTCTGTATTACATTGCTGAGAACCTATCGACCCGTGAGCATGAATTTGCTCGCAGGATTGTACAGCAGATCGGTCGGCCCTATGCAGATGCTGTCGCTGAAGTTCAGACGAGCATCTCGCGCTTATTCAGCTATGCTGCCTGGGCAGATAAATTTGAAGGCGCAGTACATCGTCCACCAATGCGGGGAGCAGTGCTGGCCATGCCTGAGGCCATCGGTGTGATGGCTGTAACATGCCCGGACGAGTATCCCTTGCTCGGCTTTATCTCGCTCGTGGCTCCTGCTATTGCTATGGGAAATACACTTGTCGTAATTCCTTCGCAACAATCACCGTTGAGCGCAACCGATTGCTACCAGGTACTGGAAACATCCGACCTGCCAAACGGCGTCGTAAACATTGTGACGGGTGATCGTGACACGCTGAGCCAGATTCTAGCCGATCACGACGATGTAGATTCAATGTGGTACTTCGGTCCCGCAGAGGGTTGCAAGAACGTTGAACTTGCCTCGGCTGGCAACATGAAGCGTACCTGGGTCAATTATGGGCATCCGCGCAACTGGTTAGACCCGATTCAGGGTGAAGGTGAAGAGTTCTTGAGAGAGTCAACCCAGGTCAAGAACATCTGGATACCGTATGGGGAGTAGAGCTCCTGATTAGATGCCACGAGGCCTTGCGCTTTCAGCGGATGGTCTACGCCACATAATCTGGCATGTCTGGTGAATCGCTCTATTTTCCGTTCGTCTCATCTCTTTTTCGTCAGCTCCCCTTTTCT
>DATMNR010000102.1:0-10390 GCA_035568795.1 Ktedonobacteraceae bacterium | reverse complement strand
AACATCGGGGATGTGTTCGAGCATGTAAGCGCCAAACTGATTCGCCGTCATCCGCACGTCTTTGGTCAGATCGAAGTAGAAAATGCCGGGCAGGTTGTACAGAATTGGGAAGAAATTAAGCGGCAAGAACGCATCGCCGCGGGCAAAGATGCACAAACGGAGAGCATATTGGACGGTGTGCCTCTGGCATCACCCGCTCTGATCGTGGCTCAAAATTACCAGAAACGCGCAGCCAAAACCGGTTTCGACTATGATAATTTACAGGCAGTGCTGGCAAAATTGACAGAAGAGCTACAAGAACTCCAGGAAGCAGCAACGCCAGAGCATCAGCACGAAGAAATGGGCGATGTACTCTTCATGGTCGCAAGAGTTGCACGCGAACTGAACATCGATGCCGAAGAGGCATTGCGCTACGCCAACCGCAAATTTCGACAACGCTTTCAGTCAATGGAGCACATCAACCGCCAGGAAGGTAGAACATTCTCATCATACAACCACGATGAATGGCTCAAATTGTGGAACCGTGTCAAAGGCTAAATGTTCTACATTATTCCCTCCCATTCATGTTTGGGATCGCGAGCCATCAATTCGATTATAGCCTCATAAGGATCATGCCCCTCAAAAAGCACCAGGCTGAGTTGATACGTTATAGGCAATTCGACATGATAGCGTTCCGCCAATTTTAAGGCAGCCTTTGTAGTGTAAACACCTTCGGCTACTGTATGCGTTGAAGATAGGATTTGCTCCAGTTTTTCCCCGGCGCCGATGCGTTGACCTAGTTGATGATTACGGCTTAAAGGGCTTGCGCAGGTTGCAATAAGATCTCCAATACCCGCGAGTCCGGCAAACGTCAAGGGATGCGCACCGGCAGCAAGACCCAGGCGCGAGAGTTCAGCCAATCCGCGTGTAATAAATGCAGCTTTAGCATTATCCCCCATATGCATGCCATCATTCATACCTGTACAAATTGCAATAATGTTCTTGAGCGCTCCGCCAAGTTCAACACCCACAACATCATGTGCAGTGTAGACACGATAGTTGGAGGTAGTCAGCAGGATGCGAGCCTGTACTGCTACTTCCTGATCATAAGCCGCTACAACGGCTGCAGTTGGCTTGCCCTCCGCTATCTCACGCGACATGTTTGGCCCGCTTAGTGCAGCAACGCGATTACTCGCGTTCGGTAGTTCTTCACGAATGATTTCGGTCATCCGTTTAAGGCTGCTGATCTCTATTCCCTTGCTGGCATTCACAAAGATGGTGTGGTTGCTAACGTAAGGGGCGAGCAAACGCACATTCTCACGCATGCGTTGTGATGGCGTAACAAGTATAAGCATATCCTTTCCCTCGACAGCTTCTTTGATATCGGAGGTCACTTTCAGCATGTCAGGGAAGCGAAAACCGTGTAAAAACAGTGTATTTTCGCGACGCTGTTGCATTTCAACAGCTCGTTCGGGTTTATACTCCCATAAGAGAGTCTCAGTATTGCTCTTAGCCAGCAGGAGCGCCAGGGTAGTACCCCAGGCGCCGCTGCCAATCACTCCAACTGATGCCATCGCATCGTCTCCTTTATAATAGCTAAACGCACTATCTGCTGTGTCTTACTTGTAAGTCGAGCTCTATCGTCGAGACAAACACCTGCTAGCCAGATACAATGGGACGTCGAATAAAATATCGGGGTTGTCCCTCGGTCAGAACGAGCAACATGCTGATCTACAAATATATCCTGCAATTTCTTCTCATGTTGCATACCTAAAGGTCGCATGCGATCGCCCTTTTTCCTCGTGCGAATCTCTAGAAATGAGCCAGCTACATCAGCATCTACATAGACCACCTGATGAGTAGCAGGGAGTAATCTCCACACTTCTGACCAATCTTCCAGTCGTAAGGCAGCTCTAACCTCTGCCATTAACTTAGCAGGTGCTGGCTCTGCTGTAGCTATCCAGGGAGTTCCTTGAACCTTGATACGTCCTGGAATAACTAACAACGTGGCTTTTTCATTTTGTGATTCCAACATAGCTGTATCACGGGTAGAAGTAGTACCATGTAGACATTCAAACGTGACCTCATGAAAACTGCTCACCATGCGTAATGCATGAGGAAGATCTAGTGTCCGTTCCTGTCTATCATGGCATCCCAAAAGTTGTTCAATCAGAATATAGTGACGAATTTCCAGCGGCGATTGTCCTCCGCATAGATGCGAAGTAACACGTCGTAACAGGTGACGTTGCAAACTTAACGGTAGCGATGAAAGCGCTTCCCTGCGCAATTTGATAACATCATCCTGCTCAGAGCTAACCACATCAGGCCAGCAGGCATCTATCTGCGCCTCCAACCATTCAACATCCACCCCAATTACACCCGCGTTGCGTAATAATGTGCTATCGAAACCTGGATTGAGAGACTCCAACAATGGCACAAGTTCATACCGAATGCGATTCCGTAAAAACCGTGGGTCAGTATTGCTCAGGTCTTCTAGTGGCTCTATCCTATGTTCCTGGCAATATGCTACAGTCTGTGCATGCCGTACTTCTAGAAGAGGTCGAATAATGTCTTGTTGACGTGGCAGCATGCCAACCATACCTGTTAATCCACTGCCGCGCAAGAAATGCAGCAGCAACGTCTCAACCTGGTCATCCGCGTGGTGAGCGACAGCAATAGACTTTCCCTGTGCCACTTCACGCAAAAAGCGGTAGCGCGCGCTCCGTGCAGCATCTTCTAATGAGCGCCGTTCTGCACGTGCCAGTTCTGCCACATCGACTCCGCCTGAAGTGCATGGCAACCCCCAGGATTCAACGATGCTAGTAACAGCGGCAGCATCGCGATCGCTAGCTTCTCCGCGCAACTTATGATTGAGGTGTGCAGCATGCAATCGCACTTCTGGATATCGCTTCCCCGGCCCACAAAGTTGGTTCAGCAGGTGCAACAGGCATAACGAATCAGCTCCACCCGAAACGGCGACAATGACCTCACCACTTGGGGGGAGAAGTTGGTGTTTATCAATATATGTTGTAACGATGGTCTCTAGCATGTTAAAGTCAACATGAGGTTAGATCAGCTATGAACATGTATAGTGTATTATACCCTATTCATTCTGTAGAAAATTCCCCCCTAATATGATACGATATAGCCAACAAATCACGACCTCTTCATGGTCATTGGACAGGTAGTCCCTTAAGTTAGGAAAAAGTGCAGGGAAGAACACACAGGCTATGGCAATTCACAACGTAATTACGTCAGAGAATCCGATTCTGCGACAGAAAGCAAAAAAGGTTCATCGTTTCGACCCATCCATCTCAAAATTAATCGATGATATGTTTGAAACGATGCATGTGGCGCATGGTGTGGGTCTCGCAGCGCCCCAAATCGCAATTTCAGTTCGTATTTTTGTTGCCGAGTTCGAAGACCGCAAAATCGCAATGGTCAATCCTGAGATTATCAAGGCTGAGGGAGAGGATCGCGGCACCGAGGGATGTTTAAGTATTCCCGGCTACGTAGGAGATAATATCCGCCGTGCGACCAGTGTCGTTGTAAAAGGCCAGGATGCGCGTGGAAAAGCGATTCGCGTCCGCGCCGAAGGCTGGCTTGCGCGTATTCTCCAACACGAGATCGATCACCTGGACGGTATTCTCTTCCTGGACCGCCTGGACAGTCCCGAAGATTTACGAGAAGTTACCGAAGCAGAGTACGAGGAAGCCGAAGAAGAGGCACTGATAGAATAACAATGTTGTAAAGCAAGACGGCTCGGCGGACATATGCATCCGCCGAGCCGTCTTGCTTTACAACATACTTACTTTTGTTGTCTTCTAATCATAGGGATTCTATTTTTACCAAGGCCTCGATCACAACCCTGGCATACGTAAAAACCCTCTTCCTCGCGATACGTTAAAGAACTGACAGTGAAATGCAGATAACAAATGCCACAGCGTGTACCCTCTTGCTGGCTAGCGACCTGCCGATCCTGCACGAACAACTCGCGTAGAGATGCGATCAAGTTTTCAAAGTCAAGCGAACCTGAGTAGCTGCGACTGGTGCTAACAATTGGTAGTGCACCTGTTTGATTGGTTGCACGCATTTCGCGACGACTTACAAACGAATTTCCGTTACCCGACATTCCCGAACCCGAACCCGGTGTATAGTTACTGCCCAAGGGATAGGCCTCCAGACCATATGTTTACTGTTAATCAGGGATGGATGTATAACATTTCACTTATTATAGCATTACTTCTCCCGGCTTGCTAGCACTCGGCCTGGAAGCCCAGACATTCTGTCTTTGTCATTGCTATTCTCAGACGTCACAAGACACAGCAAGAGGAACAGCGGCACGAAGTTGGTAGAGCCTGGATTGAGAAAGATTTGGTGTTTACCAATGCGCAAGGCTCCTTCTATAGCGCCAGCACCTTGCGTAAAGTGTTCAGGCGTTTTCTTGTAAGCATCGGTCTTCCTCACATGCGTTTCCACGACCTGAGACACAGCGCGGTCACCATCCTACTTATCATGGGCGTCCATCCGAAAGTTGTGCAAGAAATTCTAGGGCACAGTCAGATCGCTATGACACGCGAGGTGTATTCTCACGATCTACCCTCTCTGCAAGAAGAAGTGACGAAACAATAGGATAGTGAGTTTGGACAACACGTCAAAAAAAGGAATACGTAGCGCATTCCTACACCCTGATCAATTAGTAGCTGTTGTTTCTACCTCTGCATCTCTCTTCAAGACTGATAAAGCCGATTCCAAACTTCTGCTCTGTTCAGGTTGTAATATGGTAGGCAACAAGGTTTGAAGAAGCGTCGCCTTCGTTTTCGCGTCAGCCTCCGGTTGCAACATATTCACCAATCTGTCAGTGATGGCTAATGCCTGATCAATGCGGCTGAGGTCTTCCATTCGCAATGCGAGCCGTTGCTTCTCTATCTCAAGCAACTTTTGCTCTATCTCGAGCTGAGCTGCTTGCTTTCTGAGTTTCGCGCTTTGTGCGCCGAGCGATCGAGCCTGCTCTTTCAGGAGTGATCCACTCGTATCATCGCGGGGCCCTGTTGCTCCATCGAACTCTTCTTGCCAGGGTTCCTCAGTTGGCTCCACCTCTTCGGGAGTGATGTGTTTGACCTTTTTGCCATTCTGTGACGAAGGTGCAATGGAGAGATGCGTGCGGAGGTAATGTTCCAGGTCACTGCGGCGAAAACGGAAGCGACGTGCCACCCTGATGGCAGGTAATTCTTCCCTCTCTACCATACGCAACACGGTACGCGGATTGACATGTAGCAGGTCAGCAACTGACTGTACATCAAGCATTTCATCCTCATGTTGCATACAGTAGTCTCCATTTCAGGTCTTCCAAGGTGTACCACAGAACGGTAGCAACGTGAAACTGCCGGGGAAAAGCAGCCTACTAGACCCGATCAAGTGTGCGCACTGACGCGTTGTTGGTATGTTCTTACGTGTCTGGCTCAATCATCTTTGCAGAAAGTGTTCGTTAGAAAGGTTCACTTTTCCTCCAGGATGCGTAAGATGAACTTCCATGAACGACCAGTGAATTGACGAGACAAACTACCGAAAAATACGCATTTGTCTAGCATTAACGACATTTTAGCACATTTTGTCCGAAAAGACAAGATATATACTCAAGCATACCCAAATGTTCTTCACATCCCGGCTTTTTTCTGCTCGATATGCCTACGCTTCCCTCCACATTCTCGGTCAAAATTACGATAAAAAACATGTAAAAACTGTAATGAACTTTGACAAGCATAGAAATAGAATTATATAAATGTCGTTCATATACGTAAAAGTCGTGACATTTTCGTTAAATCAGCTTATTTTACGTCATTTCTACTAGACAAAACAGCCTTTTGCGCATTATAATTCTAACAGAAACATTTGTTCGAAAGAGGGTCAGTGAACCGGTGGTTTAGAGTCACCTCGAGTTCATCTCTTCTTTGTCCGTAGCTCATGGCACATCGTAGGGAACATCATCGTAGGGCGAGACGTTGACCGTAAAGCCGCATTGTAGAGTGTAGAAACAAGCAATCAAAGAAGAGCACTACTGCAGTATGCACTTCTTTCGCCTTCAAATGGATGGATTTAGCTATGAAACAGCAAGAACGGCAGCGCCTGGGCAATTACTGGATAACTAGGTTCTTAGGAAGAGGCGGTTTCGCCGATGTGTACCTGGGTGAACATATCAGCTTACGCAGGCTGGCTGCGATCAAAGTGCTCAATCGCCGGCCAACACGAGAAAAACTGGAACGGTTTTGGACTGAAGCATCTATTACTGCCGAACTTCCACATCCTCATATTGTGCAGATCTTCGATTATGACGAAGAGAGTGCTCCGCCTTTTTTGGTCATGCAGTATGCTCGCTATCGATCTTTGGAAGCGTACCATCGCGGAGAGAGGCTTCCACTCGATGCGATTGTTTCCTATGTCAAGCAGATTGCTGAAGCACTGGACTATGTTCATAGACGGGGCATCATTCATTGCGATGTTAAGCCCAGCAATATATTGCTGGATGCGGATGACACGGTCTTAGTAAGTGATTTTGGTGTTGCTGTCTCCACCGATAGATATGCCCCAATCCCTCGGATTTTTGGAGGCACTGCCACGTATATGGCTCCAGAACAATATCGGGGTAAACCATCGCCGGCCAGCGACCAGTACTCTTTAGGAATCATGGTCTATGAATGGTTAAGTGGTCGTCCTCCCTTTTGTGGTTCCTCCTCATATGAAATCACCATGCGACACGCGCATGACTCTCCTCCCCCATTGTGGAGGACAGCTCCAAGTACGCCGCATGCTGTTCAAAGCGTGGTATTGCAAGCACTGGAGAAAGATCCGGACGAGCGATTCACCACTGTGGGTAGCTTTGCTCGGGCACTGGAGCGAGCATACCAGGAAGAGGATGACACACTGATACCTGTGCCTTCAGAGCGTGAGTGGCCGATCACACGTCCACCACATGCGTCAGTACAGCATCGTTCATATGACCCCAGGCAGCGCGCCATGGCACGCGAGCGCCGACTCAGAGGACTTTCCCCTCAACCTCTACCCGCCTCAGGACGCAATACACCGCCTGTGCGCTATGTGTCGCAGCGTGAATGGTCATGAACAAGAACGGGTCAGGTGCAAGTGGCTTTAGAGAACCGGCCGAGTATTCAGGACGCGGCCTGAAGCTCAGCTTGAAGCGAGCGAGAGGGGCCAGTACATTGAGGTTGTGAACAACGGCACATCAACGCAGGTCGAATAGATTCTTGGGTGCGCTGCGTTCCCTAGGGCTGGCGGTCAGCGAGTCCATAAGGAAACCCTGCACAGGTTTCTTGTAGAAAGTGAACAATCCCGCCGGGTTGAAAAGACACTTCTTGCTCAGCCTGACACTGAATCACCTGCCGTCCCCAATCGAGGGTAAACACCTACTTGACCAGTAGAGGGTGCAAGTTCCCGTTGGGACCTTTCATCTAACAGATCGCACCGATGATCAGGGTTTCGCGGTAAGTACAGAAACCTGCGCATCTGAATAGCAACAGAGGAGAACACCATGATTTTCCATGAGAACCCTGACCATCAGGATTGCTTCCCACCGTTTTCTGTGGGATAATCAGGAAATCGAGCAACATCGACGCACAAGGGGCACCATCATGTCGGGATCGAGCTAACTCACCGGTATGACTGTTCAAGAGAAAAAAGAGCGCATTGAAACAGCTATCATGCTAACACACCTCTTTTGCCAAATGCCAGGTCAACCACTTTTGCAACTGATGAAGCACCATGACGGGGGCTACGGCCTTGCCGATCAGGATGACACGATGACCTTTGTGAGGAATGGACACGGAGCAGAGCTCATCGTTCCACCTCCTCTGGTCTCACCAAGGGAGCTGCATGCATGACGACACCATTCGATGCGTCAGTCGTTTGCCCAGTGTTGATCGGGCGCACAGCCGAGTTCGCTGTTTTCCACCTGCTGCTTGAGCAAGCGAAAAGCGGCAGCGGGCACGTTGCCCTGCTCAGCGGGGAAGCAGGGGTTGGCAAATCGCGCCTGGTCGCGGAAGTGAAAACCTCTGCCGAGAGAGAGGGCTTTTTGCTGCTCCAGGGGAACTGCTTTCAGGCAGATTGTGCGTTTCCCTACGCCCCCTTTCTTGATCTGTTGCGTTCGTCCTTTTCCAGCTCTTCCAGGCTTTCGAGACACCACGACCTGATACCATTTGAGCAGGAACTCTCAGGGTTGCTGCCTGACGCGACCCCTCTCATACCCGAGCGTCCGCCTCTCCTACTATCATCCTCTCTTGATCCACAACAGGAGCAACGCCGTCTTTTTGCTCTGTTGCTGCAATTTTTTACAGAGCAGGCCACACGCCAACCGCTGCTGTTCATTCTCGAAGATCTCCACTGGAGCGACGAGACCAGCCTCGAACTCCTGTTGTACCTGGCGCGAAGTTGTACGCACCTGCCCATCCTTTTTGTGCTAACCTACCGGAGTGATGAAGTTTCTTCAGAGTTGAGGCATTTCCTGGCCGAATGTGACCGGGAGCACCTGGCCCAGGACTTCTCTTTGCAACGACTCACCCGTCCCGAGGTCGATGTGATGCTCCAAGCCATCTTTGCCATGCACGAGGCAGTACATACTGGTCTGTTAGAAAGCATGTACGCGCTGACTGAGGGAAACCCTTTCTTCATCGAGGAGGTGCTGAAAACGCTGATCGCGACCGGCGAGATCACGAACAGAGAGGGCGTCTGGCAGCGCACCTTGCTTTTCGGAACGCATACGCGCCACCCATCTATTCCACGCAGCGTGCAGGACGCCGTTTATCAGCGCACAAAGCAGTTGAGTGCTCCTGCCAGGCAGGTCTTAACCCTGGCGGCTGTGGCGGGACGACGCTTCGATCTTACCATCCTTCAGCAGGTCATGCATACCGATGAGCCCCACATACTGGTCTACATGAAAGAATTGGTGGCAGCCCAATTGGTGATGGAAGAAGCCGCCGACCTGTTCTCATTTCGTCATGCGCTCACACGACAGGCAGTGTACGCAGAACTGCTAGCGGGCGAACGCAGAGCATTGCATCGCCACATCGCCGAAACGATCGAGCAGGGTGTCTCGCTCTCCTCGATCCTGGATGCCCAGCTGGTCGACCTCGCGTATCACTTCTACGAAGGAGAAGTCTGGTCAAAGGCCGTGGAGTATGGACAACGCGCCGGAGAACGGTCGCTGATCCTGTACGCACCGCGTGCGGCGATTGAACACTTGACGCGCGCACTCGGCGCGCTCTCGCATCTGGGCAGCACTCCTCCCGCAACAGTGCTGCGGGCACGAGGACAAGCGTATGAAACCATCGGTGAGTTTGAGCGGGCGCGCAGCGATTATGAGCGGGCCCTCTCGATTGCCAGGGAAACAAAGGATGGCCCCATGGAATGGCAGAGCTTTCTTGACCTCGGATTCCTGTGGGTCGAGCGCGACTACGCTCAGGCGGGACAGTGGTTCCGTCGATCCCTCGATCTCGCGCAGGGACTTGCCGATCCGAAACTGCATGCTCGCAGCCTCAACCGCGTCGGGAACTGGCTGGTCAATACCGGACGAGCTGAAGACGGTCTCCAAGCACATCAGGAAGCACTTGCCATGTTTGAAACGCTTAATGACACCCAGGGAATGGCCGAAACATTGGACCTATTGGGTATGGCGTATGGCATTTACGGTGATACGATAAATGCCGTAGAGCAGTACGAGCGAGCGATCAAACTGCTTCGATCACTGAGTGATCAGCAGAGTCTCATCTCCAGTCTTATCTCACGTGTGTCGTACGCCAGTCCTTTTTCAGTCGAAACAACATATAGCGTCTGCGCAGGCCTTGAGCCTTGTTCCCGCGACATCACGGAAGCGTTGAGCCTGGCTCGCCAGGTTGACTCTCTGGTGAACCAAGCCTACGTCGAAATGGCTGCGGGTGGAGCTTTCGCCTCTTTTGGTGAACTTGGCAGGGGACTTCTCCATGCACAGGAGTCCGTGCGGATCGCTACTGAAATCCAGCACACGCAGTGGATGGCAGGAGCCTATTTCACCTTGGAACATGCGTACCTCCTGCTCCTCGAAGCCAACCTGGCAGTGCAGGCATTAGAGATGGGACTCGCGCTCGCAACCGACATTGGTTCTACCTGGTGGGTCGGCAATATCACGTCGTATCTGGCGCGGGCCTGTCTATTGCAAGGAGCAGTGCCGCGAGCAGAAGCGGTGCTCCAGGCAGTGATGGCGCGCGAGCAGCAGCCCGCTAACTCGCCAGAGCGACGAGTAGCTTGGGCCTGGGGAGAACTCGCCCTGGCGCGTGATGAAGCGGAGGTAACGCTGGGCATAGCTGACCGATTGCTTGCCTCAGTCCCAGGAGCGACCAGTGAGCAACCCATTCCCTGGCTCCTA
>DATMNR010000101.1:0-8647 GCA_035568795.1 Ktedonobacteraceae bacterium | reverse complement strand
GATCTAGCCCACTACGTTCGACCAGTTCGCTAATCAATACGCGCTTATAAATCAAGGTGATGTGGAAATCTCCAGCCATAAGACGACCATTACGGTATTCCACTTCGCGAGGATCTGCGATAACACATTCCATTCCCTGAGATTTGAAATACTCGGCAAACATCACGAACTCGCTATAACTTGGCACCTCTTTCCAGTCGAGTATGGCGATACGTGGCGCCTCACGACGGCCTATCCATTGCTGATAAGCGTCTAGCAAGGCATTCAGGACGCTGTGACGCGCGGGCGAATAGCGCACCTCGTAGCGGTGCAGAAACTCTCGCATAACAGGTAAGCCATAAAAAACATCAGCCAGCACATCATTGTAAGCTGGGCTTGCGGGTGTCTCAGCATTGTATTCTGTAAGACGCAATCCTCCTCGACCATGTACAAAGAATGTATCCACACGCGAGGTGGGGCTGGGAGCACGAAAACCGGAGTCGTGCCGCACGAGTTCCTCTTCCCAGTCAAGTAAGCCAAAATGTTTGCGGAACGTCTCATCTTCCAGGGCACGGTAATAGATCTTGTCGAAAGCATGTAACAGTATGCGAACCCGCGTCTGGAGAAAGCGATATTGTTCGGGCGTCATGAATCGCGGGCGCAGAACGCTGCATAGCGGTCGTCCACCGAAGGTGATTCCACGGTCCTGCTGCTGATCATCGAGTTTCGCCTGCGACTCACTGGCTAACTCGTCAGTCAGGAGTTCGTGATAGCTTTCTATGGCTTCTCGCAATGACATAGCGCATCTCCAAATTAAATATCTTCACCCCTATCGCGTTCCGCGGTCAATAATGTATCCCAGCGCAGTTCGCGATTTTGTGGGCGTGGATGTTTCGCGAGACGGATAGCCATATCGGCCATATGCTTGACCACCCAATCGAAATAAAACGGAGTCAGAGAGTAAATATCCATATCGGGAGCAGGATTCATGAAGTCGATCGCGTACGGAACGCCATCACGAACGGCCCATTCAAGGGAGTTCATATCGTAACCTAATGCGCGTACGAGCTTTAATGAGTCCTCTACTATGCGAAGCCCAAGTTCAGTGCTGAGATAATCATGTTCAACATGATATTTTTTCTCGCGGGGATCGTACTTGATCGGAAGAACTTCTTCCTGCCCAAGACTGATGCAGCGGATGTACTGCTCAAACTCGATGAATTCCTGCAAAATGGCCGTACCAAGGCCAAAACGGTTATAGTAATGCAGTAACTCTTCTATTGAGCGGCAAACATACACATCCCTACCGCCACCACCAAAGGCGTCTTTTAGAATACATGGCATACCGACATAATCGATGATGCCATACCAGTCCAACGGGTATACCAGGTTACGTAGGCTCTCGTCGTGAACAATGCCCGGTACATACTCTTTGTTTGGCAGTACAACTGTTTTCGGATGGGCAATTCCTAACTTTGTGGCCAGAGTTGCTTCGAAGAATTTGTCGTCCGTTGTCCACATGAAAGGGTTGTTGACAACAGTTACACCCTGGAGGACTGCATATTTGAGATAGACTCGATAATACGGTACCTCTTGCGAAATGCGGTCAATAATCACCGTGTAGGGGCATGGTTCGTCCATGCGCGTGCCGCCCAGCTTGACAAACTCCGCGACAACACCCTCGTCGCGGCGGTTGACCTCTTCAATGAAAGCGGGGGGAAAGGACCATTCTCTTCCGACCAGCAGGCCGACTTTCAGCGTCATAAGACAACTCCCCTCTCGGTCAATCATGACCGCTGATGTACATGCGGATCATCTGTTGCCAAAAAGGCCAATCATGAACCCAGCCATCCCAGACGCGCAAGGCATGCCAGATGCTCTTACTCCAGAGGATGCCTGAGAAATACAGATTGTTCGAGCACGAAGGATCGTCACTCCCAATAGCAAGGATAATGTCTAAGTGCCGCAAGGCATCCAGCCGCGCCGGATCGTGCTCGTTCTGAATGAAGTCGCAGGGATTATTGAAATAAACATTATCGTCCGAGTAGCCATTCGTAAAATTCTTGATGTTATAGTAGCCGCTTAGCCCGATAACCCGGCCGACCAGCTGGGGGTAACGGAAAGCGAAATTGGCAGCATGGTACGCGCCAAAGCTAGTCCCCGTAGCGATCAAGTAAGGATTGGAATTGTGCTGGAGGGTGAACGGCAGGACTTCGTTCACAAGATAGTAATCATACTGCGTTTGTCTCCAGGCGCGTTCACCGGGAGGCTTCCATTTGGCGTACCAGCTTTCTTCATCAACGCTATCCACACAGAATAACTGGATATCGCCCCGTTCCAGTTGATCACCAAGTGCGTTAACCATGCCGCTGTCTTCCCATTGGAAGAAACGGCCCTTGGAAGTCGGAAAAACCAGTACACGAGCACCAGCATGACCAAAAACGAGCATTTCCATATCTCTTTGGAGGGAGGGACTAAACCAACAATGATACTCACGATTCATTACGCTATACACTCACATCTAGCCCTGAAAGAGCCAGTCAGCTACATTGCGGGACGTTCAAAAATCGGCCGCGCACTAACCAGATCACGCGACCTTCTGTGATCGGGGATAGTTAACAAGAAATAAATAACCTGGAACCGAACAATGGTTCAGTAAAAAATCATATCACGCACTTCGTAACCATGTCAACGAAAGACGAAAAGATTCCAGGGTTGGTACAAAGTCAAGCTGTGAGCAGGAGTGCAGAGGGCTGCAGCCCTTTGCTGGGGTCTGGGGTGTCCCCAGATATACTAAATTCTCCTCGCCGCCGCAGGCGGCGAGAAGTCGATTCCCTGACGACACGCTTACATGACCTTGTCGAACATCTTGACTATCAATACATGACCGAAGGGCTGGCAATCTACGTAAACAAAGATTTTGCACGTGCATTCTCTCTTCCTTTTAAGCCTGCCGAACAGGTTGTTGTTGATGAAACATTTGCCACCCGTAATCTGGTACTGACCCTCAACCGCACGCAACGTTACTGGCTTCTAGCGCTCAGTGAGAATGCAACACGCCTGTTTGAAGGCGTGCGCGATTCCATCGTTGAGATCACCGAAGGCGGCTTCCCCATGACCAACGAAGGCCCAGGAGCAGCAACCCGATTGCCAGGCGGTCAAGGAATAAATAGATCAGCATATAGAGACGAAAAGGACCGTGAATTCTACGCCTCTGTAGATGCAGCCTTCAAAGAATTCATGATCGATGATGAACTTCCCCTCGTCGTAGCCGGTGTAGATCGCAACCTGGCCTTTTTCCAGGAAGTCTCAAGCCATACATTTGCTATCATCGGAACACTCAGGGGAAATTATGACAAAACCTCTGCCCATGAATTAGCGGACCTGGTCTGGCCGCTGGTCAAAGCCCACCGTGCAATACAGGTCGAAGAAGTCCTCTCCGAACTTGACGCTGCAATTAGCGCTCAGAGGTACGCAACTTCTATCACAGAAGTATGGCACACATCTCAAGAAGGTCGTGGCAGCACCCTCATCGTAGAAACCGGCTTTCACTATCCAGCTCGCTTAGACGAAACTGGCCAGTTCCTCATCCCGGCTGAAGATGCCACAGCCCCAGATGTCATTGACGACGCCGTTGATGACGTAATAGAAACCGTCATGTCAAAAGGCGGCAAAGTAGTCTTCGTCGACGACGGCGTCCTCGAACAATACCAGCACATCGCCATGATATTGCGCTACTAAACCACCAATAAGCGACCCAACGAAACGACCTTAACCGAAGCCAAAGGCCTCATGTCTCGTCGTATAACTCGTAGGGGCGAGGGTGGTGTGGAGCGGAGCGGTGTGCCTTTATGGTCGCCCGTGGGGAGGGGCTTGGCGAACTCCCGGATGAGACAAATCAGCCCTCCAGTGTCATCCTGAACTCTCACTTGTCATCCTGAGCGCCAGCGGAGGATCTCCCACGAAGGGCCGCAAAATGCCTGGTATCACTCAACATAGCGGTACTCTCCCAATCTCCCACCCTTAGATTGATAAAATATGCTATACTGACCTTATTCTAAACCGTATAACGAACAGGAAAGGAGGTACTCTATGAACCACACCCAGATTTCCCCAAAGAGAGTTTTTTCACAAAAAGAGAGGAGTATCTCCCATGAGGACAGATACAGCATTAGTCATTATTGATGTGCAAACGGGACTGGTAAGTGGAGCGAATCCTGTCTACCAGCTCGATGCACTATTGGAGAACATTTCCACGCTCATTGCCCGGGCACGCTCGACAGGGACGCCCATCATCTATGTTCAGGATAACGATGTAGATGAGATTGGCTCACCTGGCTGGCAGATTCACCCAACTATTGCACCAGAGCCAGGAGACCTGGTCATTCGTAAGCCAGAAACGGATGCTTTCTATGGTACAACGCTACAGCACGAGTTGGTCGTGCGTGGCCTAAGCCATCTCATCGTCGTTGGATGCAAGTCTGAGGTATGTGTCGATGCGACCTGTCGTAAGGCAATCGACCTGGGTTACCAGGTCACGCTTGTGAGCGATGCGCATTCGACCACTGACATTGCCGTCCTGACAGCGCCTCAAATCATTGCTTATCACAACTACATCCTGCAAATGGTCTGGTCAGATGAACATGGCAAAGTGGTCGATGTGTCAGTCAAGCCCACGAGAGACATTGTCATGGTCAGTTAATAACTCCCAGCTATCTTAACATGTGATTCGTAGGAGTGCAATTATTGCGCCATTGAATCCAACTCATTGTACTAGTGGCTCATCAGGCAAGGAGAAACTAATCGAGCTGAGGTTGTCATTCTGAGCGTCAGCGAAGAATGACAATCGGGAATTCAGGTCGAAACCAAATGGTCACTTTGTCTGATTGCCGGTTGAGCTGACAGGGTAATGAGTTGGATGCAATAAATTCATCTCGCCCGCCTGGAAAGACGCGTCCTGTCCATGGATGTAATGAATTGCCCTTATACTTCACCAACCTTCAATTCAAAATTGCAAAAACATATCCATCACCCCTCATTTATGCTACAATAGCCTCAACTGCACCAAATCACCTCTTCACAACGAGGGAGAAGGCCTGGCATGGATACAACATTCACAACAGCTGTAATGATGCTGCCCCAGACATCTGTGGGTGTCAATCTATCATGCCCAACGTCTATTTTGGCCAACACAGTAAATCGTCCATTCGTAGGTGCCGATTTATCGCGCACACTGCCGATGTATCGGCCCTCGTCCCCTCGTCACAACACATCATCCGCCAGTAAACACCGTTTATCCCCTTCAACGGAGGGCAACCCATGACCAGCGATACCCCATACCCTCCCATCGTCTTCATCAGCTACAGCCACGACTCACCCGAACACGCCGACCGTGTGCTAGCACTCTCCGATCACTTGCGTGCCGATGGCATCGACTGCATCCTCGACCAATACGAAGACTCCCCTCCCGAGGGCTTCCCACGCTGGATGGATCGCAACATTCGCGCAGCTGACTTCGTACTCATGATCTGCACCCCAACCTATCATCGCCGAGTGATGGGCGAAGAGGAACCAGGCATAGGGCATGGAGTGGCCTGGGAAAGTACCCTCATCTATCAGTATATCTACAACGAAGGCACCTCGAATAATCGGTTCATCCCGATCCTACTCGAAGGGGCTCACGAATCAGATGTTCCTGTTCCATGGCAAGGCGTAAAATATTATCGCCCCACAACAAAAGAAGGCTACGACGAACTTTACCGGCGTCTAACCGGGCAGCAATTCACTCCTAAACCCGCACTTGGAACACTTCGTACATTACCGCCTCGTGAACGAACAGAGGATTTCATGGGACAACAACCAGACAAACACTCTCCTGAGCTCATCGAGAATGTGCCCTATGCACGCAATCCCTACTTTACCGGGCGCGAAACCACCTTGCACAACCTGCGTGAAGCACTGAACATGGACAGCGCCACCGTCTTAACCCAGGGACATGCCATCAGCGGACTGGGAGGCATCGGCAAGACCCAAACCGCCGTGGAGTACACCTATCGCTACCGTTCCGAGTACCGCTACATCTTCTGGGTCAGAGCTGACACTGAGGTCGCACTCCAGGCTGGCTTTGTCGAGATTGCAAAGCTACTCGACTTACCAGAAAAAGATGCAACCAACCCTTCTGATACAGCACTGGCAATCAAGCACTGGCTGGACCACACCAGTGAGTGGCTACTCATCTTCGATAATGCCGATGCACCCGAACTGCTCAAAGCCTACTACCCGCGTACACCCAGGGGCCACATCTTGCTCACCTCGCGAGCACAACTATTCGACACCCTGGGTATCACCAGACCACTTGCGCTCGAGAAAATGGATCCAGAAGAAGCGCTGGACTTTCTCTACAAACGAACGGAACGTCCACAGAGCGACACGATTGATACGCACGCAGCTGAGCAGCTAGCCAAGGAACTCGGATACCTGCCCCTGGCGCTAGAACAAGCGGCTGCCTACATCACAGCGAAGGCAGCACGCTTTCAAGACTATCTCGCCAGTTTTCAGAGGCAGCGCCTGACACTGCTCAACAAAGCACAACCCAAAACAGGTGAGTACCCGGCATCAGTAGCCAGCACCTGGGCGCTTAACTTCCAGGAAGTGGAGCAAGACCTGGTCGTAGCCGATATACTCCGAGTGAGTGCCTTTTTGAGTCCGGATGCTATTCCACTGGAACTTCTCACCGAGGGAGCCTCACAACTCGGACCAGTGCTTGCAGTAGCGCTTGCCACATCCGAGTATTCACTCGTGCTCAATGAAGCGTTGGAATCCTTGACGCGCTACTCGCTCATCCGGTTGGATGTCGATACCCAGACCTACAGCATCCACCGCATAGTACAGGAAGTGGTGAAAGATCAGATGGATGTGGAACAACAAGTGCAATGCGCAGAACACGTTGTGCGAGCAGTTGAGCAGAGCTTTCCCGACGTGGATTACCAGACGTGGCCACTCTGTGAGCGATACATCCTTCATGCACTGCTGTGTACCTCACATATTGATCACTGGAACATGACGTTTCCAGAGGCGCGAAACTTGCTCTATCAAGCCGGGTATTATTTCTATCAACGTGGCCAATATAGGGAGGCAGAACCGCTTTGGAAAAGTGTCCTGACATTCTGTGAACAGGTGCTGGGGCCAGAGCACCCTGACACCTTGGGCACTGTCAATAACCTGGCACTGCTCTACTGGGGGCAGGGGAAGTATGAGCAAGCGGAGCTGCTCTACCAGCGCGCGCTGGAGGCCAAAGAGCGAGTGCTGGGGCCAGAGCATCCCGACACCTTGAGTACCATCAACAACCTGGCTGTCCTCTACGTAGAAAAGGGGAAGTACGAGGAAGCCGAGCCGCTCTATCAGCGAGCATTGGCAACTTACGAGTGGGCACTGGGTGCAGATCATCCCGAAACTAAAAGAGTTCGAAACAACTATGCCATCCTCTTAGAGAAGATGAAGCAAAAGGCGGAGTGAGTGCGTTCAAAGCCGAAGGCCGTTGCATTCAGGCAAGATAGCAGTCCTGTGGGGAGGGGTAGGGCAAACGTTCATCAGCATACACACTGAGCCGAATCAACATCCTCCGCTTGTCATCCTGAGCGCCAGCGAAGGATCTCGGCCCGACGAATGAGATCCTTCCCTGGCGCTCAAGTTGATAGCGTGCTCCCTGATTACAATACATACCCACGGGATGCCCAAAGAGATTATAGCAAGCGGGCAGTAAAGTACAAAACCACCTCATCTGAGATAAACCTCTCTTTGCGTATCTCCTGGAATTTCATGTACCTGTAGCTAAAGGCTTTCACATCAGCAGACAGATCGTTTACACTTCCAACGTAAGCTGTGAACGCTCTCATGATAGAGAAGATGCAATGCGATGGATGGGACATGGAACGAACAACGGATGACGACCACTGGAAAGAACAATTCGCCCGGGAACACGAACGCCTGATCGCGGCCCTCGGCGAGATCACAGACGGCGGAATTGTCGAGCACATGGAACATGTTGGGGCAACAAGCGTGCCTGGTCTTCTTGGGCAACCATGCGTCGACATCGCCCTGGCCGTGTGGCCATTCCCTCTCGAGGAACTCGCCTTACAATCACTGGCATCCATGGGCTACGAACTCGACCCCTACTTTGCAGGCGCTCCGGAGCAGCGTTTTCGGCACGAAGGCACGACGTTTCGGCTCTATGTGGTCGACGCGTTCAGCCCGTTGTGGATGGACTATGTACTCGTTCGCGAGTACCTGCGCCATGATGAGGCCGCGACGCAGGCGTTTTCTGTCCGCAAGCAGGGATGGGATAGTGACATCGAGTCGACCGGATACCGCGAGGCGAAGAGGCAGTGGTTCGATCTGCTGCTGGTCGATGCGCACCAGTCCTGGATCGAGCGCGAGCACTTCGCACCTCTCCACCATGTGGCCGAAGAGTTACGCGACTTCACATATCCGTGGCATATCTGCGGCGGCTGGGCGCTTGACGTGTTCCTTGGCCGGGTGACTAGAGTCCACCACGACGTCGACGTGGAGGTGTCGCGTGCGGACCAGCTTGCCCTGCAACAGTACATGACGACGCGTGGCTGGAAGATGGTGACACCATTTGATGAGCGGCTACAGCCCTGGCCAATGC
>DATMNR010000100.1:0-9476 GCA_035568795.1 Ktedonobacteraceae bacterium | reverse complement strand
TGAGAAAAAAGATACATTAATTAATGAGCTGAAAGCTGCTTCCAAGCGTGCAGACGAGGTATATCTGGCTCCAGACCCAGACCGTGAAGGTGAGTTCATAGCCTGGTCTTTAAAAGAAACACTGGGGTTGCAGAATCCCAGGCGTGCAGTCTTCAATGAAATTACAAAAGGCGCTGTTCAGCAAGCTATTAAAAAACCTCGAGATATTGATGAAGATCTCTTTAATGCTCAACAGGCACGCCGTGTTTTAGATCGACTTGTTGGCTATAAAATCAGTCCTTTACTCTGGCGGCGTATTCAATCAGGCACAAGCGCCGGGCGTGTGCAATCAGTCGCACTTCGCCTGATTTGTGATCGTGAGGCCGAGATTCGCGCATTTGTCCCTGAGGAGTATTGGAGTATTAGCGCATTGCTCAGTAAACAGGGACAAATGGAGCGCTTCGAGGCAAACTTAATCTCTCGTCTCAAAGATATCGCCGATTTCAATGCTGTTAATAGTACAAATGAGGGTGATGAGCAAAATGTTCCTGCTCCTAACGGACAAAACGGCACGAAGAAATTACAAACAGAAAAAGGCCGAATTAAAATATCTACCCAGGAAGAGGCAAATACCATCTTAACAGAGCTGCAAGGCGCTGTTTATACAGTCTTAAAAGTAGAAGAGAAAGAACAGCGTCGTCAGCCCTATCCGCCATATACAACCAGTACTATGCAGCAAGAAGCTTCGACTCGTCTCTCTATGAAACCGAAGAGAACTATGAGTCTTGCCCAACAACTCTATGAGGGAATTGAGTTGGGCTCGCAGGGACATCAAGGATTAATTACATATATGCGAACGGACTCTACTCGCGTTTCTGATGAAGCGCAGGTGAAAGTAAAAGAGTATATCGCAAAAGAATATGGTCAACCCTATGTTGGGCAGGGACGGACAGCTAAGGCCAAAGCAACCACTCAGGATGCACATGAAGCGATTCGCCCGACTGATGTCACACTGACGCCTCAGTCGGTGAAGCCTCATCTTACCGCCGAACAGTTTAAGCTCTATAACTTAATCTGGCGTCGTTTTGTTGCTGGCTTTATGACTCCGGCCGTCTTTGATACGGTTCGGGTAGATATCGTAGCTGGCCAATACGTTTTTCGAGCCACAGGTTCCCATCTCAAGTTTCCTGGTTTTTATGCTGTGTGGCAGCGTGATGATGTGGAGAAAACGCTTCCAGCTCTTAGTATGCAAGAAGTGTTGGATTTGCATCGATTAACACCGGAACAGCATTTCACTCAGCCACCACCACGTTTTAGTGAAGCGAGCTTGATTAAAGAACTTGAGGAGCAAGGTATTGGTCGCCCCAGTACCTATGTACCCATTATCAGCACTATTCAGGACAGGGGATATGTTGATCAAGAACAGAGGCGTTTTATACCTACCTGGCTAGGCGAAACTGTGAATGAAGTCATGAATAAACATTTCCCGGATATTGTGGATACTGGTTTTACGGCAGAGATGGAGCGAAAGCTTGACGATGTTGAAGAAGGGCGGCAGTCATGGATAGAGTTCCTTCGCAGTTTTTATGGCGATTTCAAAGTGACGATGGAAAAAGCCGAAGCGGAGATGGATCGTGTACAAAAGCCAGTCGAAGCAATAGATGAACTTTGTCCTGAATGTGGTCGCAATCTTGTTATCCGTACAGGTCGCTTTGGACGTTTCATCTCCTGCTCTGGTTTTCCAGAATGTCGTTATCGTCGCTCTGTTGTGAATAAAACTGGTGCATTATGTCCGGTCTGTCAAGGTGACCTTGTAGAACGCAAGACTAAACAGAAGAAACGGATCTTTTACGGGTGTAATAATTATCCTACCTGTAACTTTGCAACCTGGGAGAAGCCGGTTCCTGAACTTTGTCCTGATTGTGGTGGATTGATGATTGTGCCTCGAGCAGGTCAGAATCCTGTATGTTATCGAGAATTTGTTGAAAAACAAGAAGTCGCCACGAAAAGACCTGAACAAATTGGCGCATCCACGCGAAGAAGTACGCGTAACAAAGTCGCAACTGTTGAAGGTACTGCAATACTCTCCCCAACGTCAAATAGGAATGGAAAATCAGCTACAGTAGCAAAAAGAATTACAAATTCCACGGCACGAGGAAGGGCAAAGAAGGCTACAACTGCTTCTCGAACAAAAAGCAGTATGAGGGGAAAGAAGGCTACTACAGGAACCAAAAGAGCTACTACGAAGAAGGCTCCTGCTAGTTGATCCTGGCATTATGCAATCCACAAATGAACGTCAGAAGGATTTGCTTCATACGAACCATTGCGGATGAGTGTGCTATAATCAGTTGTTGATTATATACCCGTTAGCAGAACCCACTCTCTTATGGAGGATTTCATGCCCTACCCGGTTACACTCATCCCTGGTGATGGCACCGGCCCCGAAATAACCGAGGCTACACGCCGAGTTCTCGAAGCTACTGGTGTCCCATTTTCCTGGGAGTTACACCAGGCTGGATTAGAGATGTTAGAGAAATATGGTACTGTTTTACCAGATGAAGTAATTGAATCGATTAAGCGCACAAAAGTAGGGTTGAAAGGACCGATCACAACTCCCGTTGGTAAGGGAATTCGCAGTGCAAACGTGGTTCTGCGCAAGAAACTGGATCTGTATGCAAATCTTCGCCCTGCGAAAACGTATCAAGGATTGCGCTCGCGCTACTCGGATATTGATATGATTATCGTACGCGAGAATACAGAAGATTTGTATGCTGGGGTAGAGTTTCAAAATGGGACACCCGAACAGCAAGAAATTATTGATACAATTGCCCGCACGACCGGAACCCATCTCGATAACAATTCAGCCATCAGTATCAAGTATATTTCAGTGATGGCAACTCGACGTATTGTAAAATTCGCTTTTGACTATGCTCGGGCTCACAATCGCCATAAAGTTACTGCAGTTCACAAAGCCAATATCATGAGATTTTCTGATGGATTATTTCTTGCTACGGCCCATGAAGTTGCGAAAGAGTATGCAGAAATCCATTTTGAAGATCGTATTGTTGACAATATGTGCATGCAGCTTGTTCAAAAGCCAGAGCAGTACGATGTATTAGTGTTACCCAACCTGTATGGTGATATCATTTCCGATTTATCTGCTGGCTTAATAGGTGGCTTGGGAGTTGCCCCTGGTGCAAACATTGGCAGTCAATATGCCGTATTTGAACCAGTACATGGAAGCGCACCCAAATATGCTGGACAGAACAAGGTCAATCCGATGGCTATGATGTTTTCTGGAGTTTTGATGTTACGTTACCTGGGCGAGACTAATGCAGCCTGTCGCTTAGAGAAAGCTATTGCCGCAGTCATCGCTGAGGGTAAGAATGTCACGTATGATCTCAAACCCCGACCTGATGATCCTTCAGCTGTTGGAACCTCTCAAGTCGCGGATGCTGTAATAGAGAAATTGCTCAAATTGCCCTGACTGTCTCGAGGGATTGCGCACTCTCCTTCGTTCAAAAATGGCTGCAAAATCCTCCAGATGCGAGGCATTTTCAACTAATTCGAGCCATTCCTAAAGCGCCATGTTCTTTCCGCCACTTATGGCGTGCCTGGATATAACGCACAGTACCAGAACGAGAACGCATCATTACAGATGAAGTGCGCGCTCCCCAGCCAAAATACTGTACGCCGTCCAGTAATTCGCCACTGGTGATGCCTGTTGCAGCGAATGAGACATCTTTCCCTTTTACAAGGTCATCCGTAGTAAATACTTTGTCGACATCAATGCCCGTTTCTCTTAATCTTGCATACTCGTTTTTGAGTGCCAGATCGAGATTTCCACCTTCTTTGACAATTTTTTCCCGCTCTTTATCTGTAAGTAGCCAAATTTTGCATTGCAATTCGCCGCCGATGCATTTAATGGCGGATGCAGCCAACACTGCTTCAGGTGCTCCTCCTATACCCAGGAGCACGTCGACACCCGTGTAGTCTTCCATAGCTACCTGTATTGCTGCCAATACATCACCATCGGTAATCAAACGTATGCGAGCGCCGGCCTCGCGAACCTGTTTCATGATGCCTGCGTGACGTGGGCGATCCAGTATCACTACAGTTAAATCGTCAACCTGGGCCTGGCGCGCCTGTGCAATTCGCTGCAGGTTGGTTTCGATTGGCGCATTGATATCGACAACATCGCGTGCGGCGGGGCCAACGGCTATCTTTTCCATGTAATACACACCTTGTGGTGCAGAGTACATCGTTCCACGCTCAGCCGTTGCTACAACGGCAATTGCTCCTGGAAGACCAAGAGCAGCGAGGCGCGTGCCATCAACCGGGTCTACAGCTACATCCAATTTTGGTGGAGTGCCATTTCCCACTTCTTCGTCGATAAAGAGCATAGGTGCCTCATCCTTTTCACCTTCGCCAATCACTACAACTCCATGCATATCAACACCGTCAAGTGCAAGACGCATGGCATTAACAGCGGCCCGGTCGACTGCAATTTTATCGCCTTTGCCCATCCAGCGGCCAGCGCTCAGTGCAGCAGCTTCGGTTACACGTACCAACTCCATGCCAAGATTGCGCTCTTTCGTGCCGGATTGCTCAAATCTTTCTTTTGACATAGATCACCTCCTTTTTGTGATGTTAAATATCGATATTTCGGACTTGCACCCGGCAATGTTCTGCCAACATAATGGCCCGCAGGCAATCAACCGCTTCTTCTAAGTGCCCATCCTGATTTTGAACAAGGTAATCGTACCAATGCTGTTCTGCCAGTTCTTTACGCGCGTCGGCTAATCGTCTCTGAACTTCTTCTTCTGTCTCTGTTTGTCTACCTGTCAACCTCTGGGTAAGTTCATCTAACGAACCTGGAATAAGAAAGATAAAAATTGCGTCGGGTACTTTACTCCTGATGGTGGCAGCTCCTTTAACATCAATTTTCAACAATACATCTCGGCCCGCAGACAAATTATCTCGTATGGGTTTACGTGGTTGCCCATACCAGTTACCATGCACGTTAGCATATTCAAGTAATTCACTTTGGTTTACCATGCGATCAAAGGTTTCCTGGCTCACAAAATGATATGGATTACCCTCGCTTTCACCAGGACGAGGAGAGCGGGTTGTGATCGAAGGCACCACGTAAAAATTCATGCCTTTTTGCTTGAGAGCATGTATTACAGTGTCTTTTCCTGTCCCCGAGGGTGCTGACAGCACAAAGAGGAGCCCATGACGGGTTGAGGACTGGGCGGATGCGTGTTGCTGATTTTGGGACACAAATTGCTCCGTCTCAGGTTGCATGCCATTTCCTATAATTATGGACTCGGGAAGTTTAGTATACGAATAAGTCTCTCTTTGTTATACTATGGGAACTGCTCTTGAGAGTATTGTACAACACACATGGGTTTCTTTGTAAATAGAAGATGATACATATGCATATTGATGCCCTTACGCTTGCAGCTCTTGCCGATGAATGGCGCCTGCTGCTGACCAATGCGCGAATAGACGTTATCATACAACCAACAGCCCATTCCATTGCAATACAATGTTATGCCCCGGCGCAGGATCAAGAGCAAGGTGGTAAGAATCGATGGCTCTATCTCTCTGCCCATCCCCAGTTAGCTCGCGCGCATATCACAGCAATCAAGCCTTCCAGAATTGTTAACGAGCCACCTGCGTTTGTAATGTTATTGCGGAAATATCTTGAGGGCACTCGCATCGAAGCCATTGAGCAAGCACGTTGGGAGCGTGTTATAGAAATTAGAGCAGGCCATCGAAGTGCTTCAAATTCTGAAAACCATACAAGCTATCGACTCTTGATTGAATTAATGGGGCGCATGAGCAATATTATTCTCTGTAATGATCAAGGGCTGATTTTGGGAAGCCTGAAACATGTAGGGGCTGATATCAATCGTTATCGTGTCATAGATGCAAATGTCCAATATGTTCCCCCGCCTCCCCAGCAACGTATGGTCGCGGGTGTATCTTTGCCTCGTTTGGAGCCTACGATATTGACTGCAATACAGTTGGCTCAATGTACGCGAGAGGATCTGGAAGCTGCTCAGGTCTTGGAGCCAGGAGCCAGGAAGAAACCCGCGAAGATACAGGAGCCAAAAATGTGGCAACTATTGACCAGGAATCTGCTCGGATTTAGTCCATTGTTAGCTCGCGAAGCAGTCTATCGCGCCACCGGAGATGCGGAATGTGCAATCAATACAGGTGATGTTGATTTGGAAGAACTGGCGTGGAATGTACGAGAACTGGCTGTATTGTTTGATAATCATACGTGGAAGCCTCAACTTGTCGAGCGTGCCAGAGATGTTGGGGATATGCAATCGTCCTTTACAAAGCCCGTTCCGATAGCATTTGCTCCTTATGTTTTGGAGCAATATGCAGGCATGCCTGGAATGCGAATACGCGAATCAGCATCAATCAATATCTTAATTGATGAGTTTTATGCTGGCTCCGAGTGGCGCGATGCCATGGCAAGCGTCCGTAATCCTCTCAGAAAGGTCTTACAGACACAGTTCGAGCGCTGTAAACGTAAATCAGCATTGTTGCAACAGGAGTTATCCGTCTCAGAAGAAGCCAGTCGCTATCGTCTACAGGCTGAATTGCTACTTGCCTATCAACATGAAGTGAAACAGGGCCAGATTAATGTCGTTTTACAAAACTTCTTTGAAAATGAGGCACACCCATCAGAGGTGACTATTCCACTTGATCCGCGCTATGATGCGGTTGGGAATGCCAACCGCCTCTTTCATAAATATCACAAATTGCGCCGTGCTCTTGCGCTTGTCCCCGACCAGATTGAAAAGAATACAACCGAGCAAGCAACAGTTGAGCAGTTACTGGCAGATTTGATGCTGGCTGATACTCCTGCTGAAGTAGCGCTTGTTAAAGCCGAGGTGCAGAGCGCTGGTTATATACGTGGAGCTAAAACTTCCAGTTCTGCAATTCCAGGTTCACGCAAGCAATCACACAAAATCAAGGGTGGCAAACAAAAGAAAGCTAAACCAGCTCCACCAGGTGGTGGCGTTCCTCTTCATATTCAGGGCCGTGATGGGTTTACAATCTTGATTGGCAAAAATAGTCGCCAAAATGAAGAGGTGACTTTTCACCAGGCTTCCGCTAGTGATATCTGGCTGCATGTGCGCGGTGTGCCTGGAGCGCATGTAATTGTCAAAGCAGGAGGCCGCGACATTCCTCGGAGTACAATTGAAGAGGCTGCACGCCTGGCTGCTTATTATAGTCAGGCGCGTGGAAGTACAAGTGTACCTGTCGATTATACCCTGCAACGTTACGTGCGGCATATGAAAGGTGGAGGCCCGGGTATGGTTATTTATGAACGTGAAAAAACTCTACACGCGGAGCCGTTAAATCCATCCTCTACTGAGTAATGCTGCATGTGCTGCCTCCTGCTCAGCTGTTTGCTTGTTACGGCCCTGACCCCTTCCGGCCACTTCATCTCCTAGTAGCACTTCCACAGTAAATTCGCGGTTATGCGATGGCCCCTCGTGGCTCACAAGACGATATGTTGGTGTGATGCCAACCTGTGCCTGTGCCTGTTCTTGAAAGAGAGATTTTTGATCTTTGAACAATCGTTTTCTTACAATGTTCTGTGCTAGCGGTTCTAATCGAGGTTTCAGAAACCACTGCACAGCCTCTATTCCTTGATCAAGAAATAGTGCGCCAAGAACAGCCTCAAATGCTGATGCGAGTACGCGTTGACTTACCCCGCTGCTCTGTTCGCCCTTTCCCATCAATAAGAAATTTCCCAGATTGATTTCTTGCGCGAAAGTAGCTAGGGTCTCGCGTCTCACAAGGGCAGCTCGCAAATCACTCAATTCTCCTTCATTCAACTCGGGAAATGTGCGGTACAGGTAATCAGCGCTGATAAACGCGAGAATCGAATCTCCTAGGAACTCAAGTCGCTCATTTGAACTTAGTCCCTCCCCTGCAGTTTCGTAGATATAGGAACGATGTACCAGAGCTTGCTGCAAGAGGGATGTGTTCTCGAAATGTATGCCTAATGTCTCTTCCAACGTTTCGTGCATTACTATGGCTCCAAAAGAATCTTTCTATCTTCCGCGATGCGCGTACTTACCCGGAATGTTTTTTAGTGTTTGCTTGTTATTTTTTTAGCGTATCATGGCAATCGCGGTCATTGTAGCGTGTTTTTGTTCATATCGTCAACTAACTAGACGAGCGTGTGAACATGTGTTACCCTAGGTAAGGTGGGTTTGAGTAAGACAGGCAATCGCGTGCTATTGGGCACGAGGAAAGTCCGAACTCCATAGAGCAGGATGCTGGATAACGTCCAGTGAGGGTGACCTTAAGGAAAGTGCCACAGAAACATACCGCCCGGCAACTTTAAGAAATGTAAAGATGGCGTGCATCGTCATTTGTCGGGTAAGGGCGAAATGGTGAGGTAAGAGCTCACCAGCAGCCAGGTGACTGGCTGGCTGGGTAAACCCCATCCGGAGCAAGACCAAGCAGAGGGGATAGCATGCACTCAGTGCATGCTTGCAGATTGCTCGTCTGTCAACTCTCGGGTTGGTCGCAGGAGGCGCCAGGTAACTGTCGTCCTAGATAGATGATTGCTACCTGTGTCGTCGAAAGACAATGCAGGCACAGAATTCGGCTTATGGTTTGCTCGAACCCATCCCAGGCCATCTTACAGGGTGTTCGCATTGGCAGTGAACACCCTTTTTGTTCCTTCACATTCAGTTTCACCCCCGACCTTATACTACTGTCGCTGGCTCATGTGTTGCATTTTCAGTTGGAGTCACCTGCTTTGTCATGGTTTGAGTGGCATTCGTTAAAGCTCGCATGAACAGCCAGGCTGCTGCTATTGCTACGCCGGCAAGGGAGATCCACATAATCCAGAGCGCGACCGTGACATTCGTATTGCTGGTAAAGGCAGCGGCGAAACCGGCCAGGTAATCCTGGCTGGCTGCCTCTACCGCAAAGACCAGCGGGATATAGTACAGGGAAGCGCCTACTACCAGAAAAACGGTAGCAAGTCTGAAGGCGTTGACATCGTCGTCAACGCGGCGTGCGAGCTTCACACACAGGGCAAGTACCAAACACAGGGTAGCTAAGGGAGCCGTAATCGGGAAAGCCAGAGTAGCCACCAGGCTTGGGTTGAAAAAGATGAAGCTCAGCCCAAAAGTGATGAGCAAGAGGCCGTCGCGTATGAGCAGGTAGGACATCCACCAGACGTCTGCACCGAGTCGCAATCCGATACGGCGTAACGTGCGTAGGACATAGGGACGACCCAGGTGCAGCATCAGAGCCATCGTCCAGAGGGCTGGGAGAAAAGCTACAATGCTGGCAATCAACCACGTTTGACCGCCCTGTAACAGCGCACCTGTAATGGCTGTCTGGACATCAGCAGCGTTCATGTTATCACTCCTTATTTGACTTGAAGTATTTACCAAGCTTGTGACGGACATAGATACGTTTCTCATTCTCGTCTGAAAGGAAAG